>NZ_CAWPKW010000359.1:0-26967 GCF_963888615.1 Brasilonema octagenarum UFV-OR1
GGGATCATTCACAAACTACGTGATACGTAGTGAATGTGAACCAAACCACCTTGGACACTAGTCCAAGTGTAAACGTTATCCGAGTCACGACACCTTTGGATTAGCCAGTCTTACGGCTCTGTCACCACTAGTTAAACATTCCGCAAGGAAAGTGCTTTTGGTCTAACAAGCTCGGATAACCAGGTTGAGGCAAACATTACTTACTTGTAGGAACTGGTCAAACCGACCAAACTAAAACCTTGTCCAACTTCGTTTTTCTCATTGATTCCAACCAAACCCCGATGAATCCAATTCATCCAGCCCATGCAAAAGAACTCCTAAACAAGAACAAAGCTGCAGTATTTCGCAGATACCCGTTCACTTTGATCATGAATCGGGTTGTCGAAAACATTGTCACTTACCCGCTCGCTTTGAAAATAGACCCAGGTTCTAAAACAACGGTGCGATTCGTTGGCTTGAAACTAGAAGCTGCAATGCTTTAGAGGATTAGCCGCTAGGAACGAAGAGGACTATACATCCTCATCCGAACCTTGACAACTTAACGACCATGAGGGTGAGTCTTTGACAAGTCCCTCCCCGAAGGTACATCGGTGACGGCACACAGCGCCCCTTTAAAGGGGAGTTTCCCTACCCCGGAGACTAGCTATCAATGGAGGTAAAGCGGGAGTGAAAGCGGTTAATTAACTGGGAATCCGACTTGGTTAAACTTGCAAGCCAGAGCCTATGAGTAGCGGTCATCTACCAAGGTGACAGAGCGAATGGTGTGATTGAACCATCGTCATGGAGAACCAGCAAAAACGGATTGATTAGCTGGGAGAGACAAATGTCCGAGGATAAGAGGGTTGGCGAACAGTTGATCGACCAACAAGTACCCCCAATAAACCCGGTGGACCAGCACCAACTCTAAAGGTTCAAAGAAATGCTCAATTGGTTAAGAATAACTCAATTGCAGTAAATGGTCGTTAGGAACGAAGTAACCCACTTGTTTGTTCTCAGGTGGTCGATACTGAGTAGGTGCTAACCACAAACTTCGAGATGGGTAGGATTGAATCTCAAGCGAATGCCTAGAGTAATGTCTAGGATATGCTGACAGATTCACGATTAGATAGATGTAAAGTTGTAAGTAGCAATGAATAAATCTAAAACGCGAGAACCCAATACAAAATCAAGTGAAAAGGAAACTCCCGCCCTTCTGGAAAAACCAATTTGCTCGAATGAGAATATGGACTCGACGGTGGAGTGGAAGAACATTCCTTGGCGCAAAGTTGAGCGAGTGGTATTTAAGTTGCAAAAACGAATTTACAGAGCTTCTGAGCGTGGTGATGTTAAAGCAGTTCGCAGACTCCAGAAGACTTTGATGAGGTCTTGGTATGCAAAGCTTCTAGCGGTCAGACGGGTTACTCAGGATAATAAAGGGAAGAAGACGGCGGGTGTGGATGGAAAGAAATCCTACAACCCATCCCAGCGACTTCAACTTACAAAAGAACTGAGATTAGGCTCGAAGGCAAAACCGACCAGGCGAGTATGGATACCCAAGCCTGGAAAGGAGGAGAAAAGACCTTTGGGGATACCGACAATGTATGACCGAGCTTTGCAAGGGCTTGTCAAACTGGCATTAGAACCAGAATGGGAAGCGCTCTTTGAACCTAACTCATACGGGTTCCGACCAGGACGTTCGTGCCACGACGCTATCGAACAAATTTACACCGCAATCAACCAGAAAGCCAAATATGTCTTAGATGCTGATATAGCGGGTTGTTTCGATAACATTAGCCATTCAGCACTGTTGAAAAAACTGAATACATTCCCTACCATACGACGACAAATTATAGCATGGTTAAAAGCGGGAGTGATTGATTGGAGTGGCTACGCCAATAGAAAAAAGGGCTACAGTGCAACATCTCAGGGAACACCGCAAGGTGGGGTAATATCACCTCTACTTGCGAACATTGCCCTGCACGGCATGGAAAATCGGATAAACCAGTTTGCCGACACGCTTCCCACAAGAAGCGGATTCGGTAAAAGGGATAACCGAAAAAGTCTAACTTTAGTTAGATACGCCGACGACTTCGTAATTCTCCACGAAGACCTTGCCGTTGTTCAAAGGTGTAAAGATATAATCTCAGATTGGCTCAAAGGCATTGGACTTGAATTGAAACCAAGCAAAACCCGCATATCTCACACTTTCATAATACATGAAGAAAATGTGGGTTTTGACTTCTTAGGATTCAACATTAGACAATATCTAACTGGGGATAACCGCTCGGCTAAAAACACTAATGCGGAGTCACTTGGTTTCAAAACAATCATCAAACCTAGCTCAAAGAGTGTTGAAACACATTACAAAAGGATAGCCAGTATCATCGACGACCATTCGGTAGCGCCACAAGAGGTGCTAATTACCAAAATCAATCCGGTAATTAGGGGATGGGCAAACTACTATTCAACAGTTTGCAGTAGCAAAACCTACTCAAAATTGGACAGCTTAATGTGGAACAAGCTCTGGGCATGGGCAAAATATCGCTGCCCCGACACAGGGAGAAAAGAAATTGTCAATAAATATTGGCGTTCTTTAGGCGATGACAACTGGGTATTTGCCACCGAGCGGGACACAAATCCCCTGCTTTTACAGAAATACGCCAAAGTAGAAATACAGAGGCATATTAAGGTAAAAGGCAAATCGTCACCGTACGACGGAAATCTGGTGTACTGGAGTACCCGAAAGGGAAGCAACCCGGAAATGCCTGCAACAGTCGCAAGACTTCTAAAGGAACAGAAGGGTAAATGTGTATACTGCGGACTGTACTTCCGTGAGGAAGATGAAATTGAAGTTGACCACATTGCCCCCAAAAGAAAGGGTGGCTCGAATAAGCGGAACAACCTTCAAGCAATTCATAAACACTGCCATGACAATAAGACCAGAGAAGATGGTTCTTTGGACAGGAGTACCCATGTCAAACGGGCTATTTAATTGAGGAGCCGGATGATGGGAAACTATCACGTCCGGATTTGTAGGAGAGTTGGGGCTGGTGACAGTCCCCTCGACTCCATCGGTATCGCACTAGTCAATAACCGCGATGAAGTTATTTGGGGAATGGAACTACACCATCGAGGTCAGCAAATCAAAGATAGCTTGGAAACCCGCAAAGCTGTACGGAGAGGGAGACGTGCCAGACATACTCGTTACCGTCAAACAAGATTCCTTAACCGTACACGTCCCGAAGGTTGGCTCAACGCTCCCTCACTACGTCACCGCGTTTTGACTATTGAAACTTGGGTAAAACGTCTCATGAAGTTTGCACCCATTGTTACTTTGACTCAGGAGCTTGTTAAGTTTGATTTGCAAGCAATGCAAAATCCTGAGATATTCGGTACTGAGTACCAGCAGGGGACGTTGCATGGTTATGAGTGCCGCGAGTACTTGTTAGAAAAGTGGAATCGTCAATGTGCGTATTGTGGTATCAAAGATGTTCCACTCGAAGTTGAACACATCCAACCCAAGTCAAAAGGTGGGTCAGATCGTATATCTAATCTTTGTTTGGCTTGCCATAAATGCAACCAAAACAAAGGAAATAAAGATGTCAAAGAATTCCTAAAAGGTAAACCAGAGGTATTGAGCCGCATTCTCAAACAAGCTAAGTCACCACTAAAAGATGCTGCGGCGGTCAACTCTACCCGGTGGGCATTACTCAAAGTTTTAGGACGATTTGGTTTGAAAGTTTATGCCAATTCAGGAGCAAGAACAAAGTTTAACCGAATCAAGCTGGGATTGCCAAAAGCACACTGGATTGATGCTGCTTGTGTTGATTTTGTAGAAAAACTGATAATACTGACCACTAAGATATTAACGGTTAAGTCAACTGGAAAGGGGACTAGGCGCTTATGCCGCATCAACAAATTTGGTTTTCCGTGTTCAAATCCGCGCACTAGTTACGAGCATGGATGGAACACGGGAGACGTTGCCACGGGTAAGGGTGTAACAGGTCGAGTCGTAGTCCAATCAAAGACAAGACTGGAAATCAGGATTGACGGGAAAAGAATCGGCGCTCAATTGTCAGATTTCAAAAAGTTGCACTGCAAAGACGGCTATTCCTACGCTTGACTACGAAACACTACGATATTCCGTGGTTAGATGCATCGGCTGCCCAGAGAATGGACAACCTTTTTTCTAATGGTGTCAACGGTAAACAACAACAAGGAAATTACAACTGGTTTACCTCGCTTCCATTAGGAGCAGCCTGAGGCAGTATGGAACGCTCATCGTCTGGAATCCGTGTAGGTACACCTAAATGCTTACGAGCATGTTCCTCTGCTAAGTTCCGGTCTTGTTCATTGTGAAACTGTTGCTGATCCAGAAGATATTGACTACGTGCCGCTTGATCGCGACTTGGCATAGAGCCATTTTTCCATTTGTACTTAAAGCCCATGAGCAAGCAATCCCTTAACGCTCATCTGCATTTAATCTGAATTACTGAACCGAACGACTCTAGCGCCGGGTAGAGTTAAAAACATAATATCATCCTAAAGATAGAGGAGATACATACATCGAATAGTAAAGTATTGTGTAGAAAGTTAATAATTTCTTAATATTTACAGGATTTTTTTAATGAATAGTTCCCAACCTTTGCCAAACTATACAGTAGGAACTACAGACTTCATTGAAGCTAAGTTCGTTTCGCTTTTCCCTTGCAACCGGATAAGCGAGGTGCAACAATGTTTGTCGAAAAACGAAAAAGTGTCTAGGTACATGGATGAGTTGGAATTCCTAAACGGTTTGCGAGTGCTGGTAGTAGATGACGATGTTGATAATCTGGATTTGATCAAGTTCATTCTTGAAGAATACAAGATAGAAGTAATTCTGGCAACATCAGTTACTGAAGCGCTTCAAGTCATGATGTGGTTCAACCCCGATATTTTGATCAGCGATATCGCTATGCCAAACTGTGACGGTTATTCGCTGATTCGTTCTGTTAGAAACCTCAGTGAACACGTAAGACATATTCCTGCCATAGCTTTGACAGGACAAGCCTCAGATGAAGCACGTAAACTGGCTCTGCAGCAAGGGTTTTCTATACACATCAAAAAGCCATTTGATCCAGATGAATTAATTATCCTTGTTTCAAAGCTTGCTGAAAAGGCTTCCCTCAAGAGCAGTTGCAGTAATAGTAAAGTTGAGCTAGAAAATTATGGAACAAAATTTAGTTTTAATGTTGCCTAGCTGCAATACCTGGCTTTGTTCTATATAATTCCTATTTGATTTTTACTCAGCCAGGTACACTTTTATCAGTTATCAGTTACCAGTTACCAGTTAAGTAGGTAGGCGTGAATAAACCGTACTATGTAACAGAATGTAAATAACGCACTGGCTCCCCTCCCGCAGCGTGCTTACTCACCAGATGCCGTGAGAGCGGAAACCCTCATCAAGCACTGGTCTCACCAAATAAAACCGGATTCCTATACCACTTAAAGCTGTAACCTTTGTCTGTCAAGCCTGAGGCTGTATAGTTGCACTAACTGTAATCTTGAATAATAAGTATAAATACTTGCATTTTGTCAAAATCCATTTTTCTGGTAAAATATAAAGAAATTATTAAAAATAATAGGTATTGATCATGGATAATAAAAAAGGCAAGGGCATTAATGTCTCAACCTTACGTCAGGTATGGTCTGTCGTTGAACAGACTCACACCAATGTTCTGCTCAGATTAAATGATGCGGATTTGGTTAAGCAATTGTTGGGGGAACTTGATAGGTTGATAGTGCTCAGCGGTGAGGAGACTAGCAGCGTAAGCGCCTACCTTTACTCCAGAACTGCGTTAATACGTGATTTAGCTCAAGCACGTTTAGCATAGTGGATGGCTTCTGTTATGGGAAATCAAAGCCTGTACCTAGAAGTAGAGCATTTAAGATTTCCTTAATGCTTAAAAAGATAAAGTATTGTGGGACACGCTACGCCTATCTCCTGCGCAGACGCGATCATCGCAAAGCGACACCCTCTTGCACCGCTAATGCCCTCTTGACGTGCGCTTGCGCTTACGTCAACAACAAGATTCCCGACTTCTCAAAGAAGTCGGGAATCTTAACCTTTTTATTTTCACAAATAAAATAGGATGACTATCATTTAAAAAGTTATAAGAATTTAGCAGACTAACTATTATATAGTCTGAAAATAGAAATAACCCGTTGCAAGAGCGTGTTTTCTCACCTTATAGGTTATGCAAATTTATTTAGATTACAGCGCAACTACTCCCACTCGCCCAGAAGCAATAGCCGCAATGCAAGCAGTCTTAACTCAAGATTGGGGTAACCCCTCTAGCTTGCATGAGTGGGGACAACGGGCAGCAACGGTTGTGGAACAAGCAAGAATGCAGGTGGCTGGTTTAATAAACGCACCTGATCCTGAATCTATTATCTTTACTTCTGGTGGTACTGAAGCAGACAATTTGGCGATTATGGGAGTTGCCCATTTGTATGCCAAGCCCCAACACATGATTATTTCCAATGTTGAACATTCTGCTGTGGCCGAACCAGTACGTTTGTTGGAGTTGTGGGGTTGGCAAGTGACTCGCTTAAGCGTGGATGCCAAAGCAAGAGTAAACCCCCTAGATTTAAAAGCAGCGTTACAAGATAATACCGTGTTGGTCTCGGTTATTTACGGTCAAAGTGAAGTTGGGACGTTACAACCAATTGAAGAATTAGGAAATATAGCTCGTCGTGCAGGTGTTTTGTTCCATACAGATGCTGTACAAGTGGCAGGGCGCTTACCTATAGATGTGAAAAATCTGCCCGTAGATTTACTCAGCATTTCTAGTCACAAAATTTATGGCCCACAAGGTGTTGGGGCGTTGTATGTGCATCCTCGTGTAGAGTTGGTTCCTTTACTGGGTGGTGGGGGACAAGAAAGACGACTACGTTCTGGAACGCAAGCAGTACCCATTATCGCGGGGTTTGGGGTTGCAGCAGAATTGGCAGATCAAGAATTGCCAACAGAAACACCTCGGTTAATCAAGTTACGCGATCGCCTGTTTGCCCAGTTAGCTGACATTCCTGGTTTACTCCCCACTGGCGAACGCACGCACCGCTTACCTCACCATGTCAGTTTTTGCTTAGAACACGCTGATGGACAAAAACTCAGTGGCAAAACTTTAGTACGACAAATGAATTTAGCTGGCATTGGTATCAGTGCTGGTGCTGCTTGTCATAGTGGTAAACTCAGCCCTAGTCCCATATTATTAGCAATGGGCTATCCAGAAAACGTGGCATTGGGAGCTATCCGCATGACACTAGGGCGCGAAACAACAGAAGCTGATGTCGATTGGGTAGCAATGGTGTTAAGGCAAGTTTTGCAGCGACTATCACCTGTAGAATTGATTGTTAGTCGTTAGTTAAATCAGTGAACAGTAAACAGTGAACAGTGAACAGTGATAACTGATAACTGATAACTGGTAACTGATAACTGATAACTGATAGTTTATCTGCGTCGAGGATGCGCTTAAAATCTAAAAATTCAAAATCAAAAATTATTTAGTATGACTCAACTTCCAAACTCTCTTGAAGATGCAATTGTTCAAGCCGGTGAAGCAACCAAAGCAGCACTTGCAGATGGATATAAGCGCTTACAAGTTGAAATACTGATTCCAGAACTCAAACCTATGCTTGTGGCAGAGCAATTTATGCCACTTTTTGAAGAATACGGTTCTGGCTTGAAAGTTTTCTTTCCAGATGCTGGTGGTGCAGCGCTTGCGAAGCGTGATTGGGCTGATGTGTCGTTTAAGATTTTTGATATTGGTACAGGAAAATTATCTATGGAGGACAAAATTGAACCAGAGGATGAAATTTTCTTTCTTATTGGTCCGACTGTGGTAGAAGTTTTAGAGGTGGAAAAGATCGCTCAATTGGCGGGCGATCGCCCAATAGTGATATTAAATCCTCGTTTAGAAGATTTAGGGGTAGTAGGCATTGGTTATACTGCGCGTCAAGTACGTGAGCGTTTCATCAAAACAATAGAATCTTGCTATTATCTCCGTCCCATTGATGACGAGAGTGCTGTATTTCGCTCTTACCCTGGGGTATGGGAAGTTTGGCTGCAAAAGAGCGATGAGTATCAAAGGATTTCCGAATCTCCGCAAAAGGCATCTGGTGACGAGTTGGATGCAATTTTAGCGAAGGCACAGTCTAAGTCAGCTACAGTAGATGCTTCATCTGCGAAAAAGCCCAATTTGTTTAAAGGTTTACAACGTTTCTTACGGGCGTTGAGGAATTGATTTGTTCCTTATGCCTGCGGCACGGCTACGCTCCACAGCGGGGCTAGCACTGCTGCCAAAGGCAGATCGCAATAACCCAAGGTTTTTTGTCCCAGGCAAACAGTGAACTGAAAATCAATAATTAGAACAAATAATAATTATTCTTATTATCATTGTAGCTTATTTAGCTCAAATACTTTATAAGCTTAAACTAAAATTAACCTTTTCTTTGACTATTGTTTAAGTCTGAAATGAGCAATCTATATTACGCTTAATTTGTATTGATTTATCTGTTTGAATGACATTCAAACAGGTAATGGAATGAGCAACTAGTTAATATAAATTCTCATGTAAAAATATTAAAAAGTATTGATTTTTCTGTGAAATATAAGGACTGATTTTCATCAATTACTTCAATAACTTGCAGACTAAATCAACAAATGTATAACAAGAAGCTCTGGCAATAAAATCTCTAAGCTTGTCATATAAATTTCTCATATTTCGTCTTATTTACTTTAGTACCGGAGTCATTTACATGGCAGATAATACTTTGGATGGGATCTCGACCGTAGGTAGCGGTTCCCAAGGTAGGAACGCGATCATTAATCTAAAATATAAAATCCAAAATGGTATGAGAAATTTGGCGAGAACTTCTTGGACGAAGAAATATTTTTGGCGATTGTTCGCTGCATCGTTTTTTGTGATGCTGCTGGTATGGGGAAACTGGAACCAACATGGTACTCAAGGTCAGACTGCGAGCAAACCTCAAGTTCCCAAAGTTATTTTGATTTCCCTAGATGGTGCAACACCACAACTGATTAACCAATACCTTGCTGACGGAATACTTAGCTCAAGTCAGGGTTTAGGACTACTGCAAAGCCAGGGAATTGTTGCTCAGCAGAATATCACGATTACCCCATCCCTAACTGCCCCTGGACATATTGCGATTGCAACGGGTTCTTCTGCAGCAAAGAACGATATCAACGCCAACACATTTCATCTGGTTGCTAGTCCTTTCAAAGACAATATTAATGGTTTTAATGCTCCCATCGGCGGCTACTCAGCAGGTATTGATGGACCTGCCCAAAGCACAGAGTTGACAGCAAACCCACTTTGGTTATCGTTACGAGAAAACGGTAAAAAGGTTGTTGCTGCCACATTTCCGGGAGCAGATGGGGTAGATATCACGGTACCAGGATTGCCCAATAGCCCGATTGTGCAACCAGCGAATAAGAGAACCGTAGACTATACAGTACCTTTTGGAACTTTTGCTGGAGTTGGGGCGCAAGGTTTTAACCTGACAGCAACAGACTTTTCTCCCGCTTCCAAGTCAGTGATTAACCAACTCAAAGGGGCTGGGAAAGTGTCCTATAGCCGAATTTTAAAGACAAATAAATCCTTTGATAAGTTCACAGTTAATGGCGTCACTTACGACATCCAAGTCGTTGCGATCGACACAACTAAGGATAGTAAAGTTAATTACGACACGTTAGTCTTCTTTGATGCCAACCAAGGTATTCAGCCGGGTCCCTTCAATTTACCATCCACTGGACCTGCTTATGTGCGAACAAGTGAGCAAAAGTCTAGCCCATTCTACTTGGAAGGTAGCTCCAGCAAAGCAGGAACCGCTTTTTACGTCAGTACCCTGGCTCCTGACTTATCTACTGTACGCTTTGCTCGTTACTCTGCCAATTACATTCCGCGCAACGCAGCAGTGCTAGCAAATGTGGATGATATCAACAATAATGTTGGTTTCTGGAGAAATCAGGCAGACTACCGCATCACTGAACGACTCAGCCCCGGATTTGAAAATTTTTCTGATGAAGAATTAGAAGCTATCTACGAAGACCAGGTTCAGAATTTTGTTGATTACCAAACCAATGTTGGTTTACGCGCAATCACTCAGAATCCCAATGCTGACCTAGCAATGATCTACATTGAGCAACCTGATGGATCACAACACCAGTTCCTGGTTACCGACTCACGTCAAGCAACTAACCCTCGCGACCCCAACTCTATTGCAGCAAATCAGGATCAACAGAAGATTGCCCGTTACGACGCTTATGTAAAAGCAGCTTACCAAGTTGCCGATCGCGCAATTCAACGTGTTATTGATGCGGTTGGTACTGATAGCCAAGGCAGACCTAACAGTAATATCATCGTCGTTTCAGACCATGGGTTTGCTGCTTTCCATACATCGGTCGATATCAATAACTTTCTCAAAAACAATAACTTCGATTCTAACAAGGTAAGAGCCGTAAGTTCTGGTCCTGCGGTCAATATCTACTTCAACCTACAGGGACGGGAACCTAATGGCATCGTTACTCATGAAGAATACGTTACCTTGCAACAACAAGTAGCAAATGCACTCAAATCTTTTGTAGATAACAATCCCAACTACAGCTACGGTAACAGCGTCCATATATTTGATAAGGTTTACACCAGACCTATCCCTGAAGATCTGAATGACCCCTCGTTTGGCTTTACCACGAATGAGTTCATTGGTCAAGATGCAGGTGATGTTTTTGCCCTACTAACACTGGGATATAACTTCGATGGTATTCAAACGCCAGTTGTGCAGCGCTTGGGAGATGATCCTTCTAATAGTTCGGTGTTATCTGTGCCCAATTTCTACGGCGCACACGGCTACGACCCCAATCTGCCGAATATGAGTGCGATTTTGTTTGCAGCTGGTCCAGATTTTGGACACAGCATGTTAAAACAGGTTCGCAACATTGATATTGCGCCTACAATTGAGTATTTGTTGAATGTTCAACCTGCTTCAACTGTACAAGGTAAATCTATCGTCAATTAATCAAATATAGGACTTACGGAAAAACCCTTTTAAACCCTCTTACCTTCTGCTGGCGGTGTTAGCACTTATCTCAACTACCAACAAGTAGGTAATACTAGCTACTTTTATGCTGCTGGCTTTGGCGATCGCACTGTCGGCTTAACGACTTTTCCAGAGTCAGTCACTTCAGTGATTTAGTATTTTGACCATAGTGAAGAAAGCAAACTCAGCGTAGCGTAGGGTGGGCACTCTTGCCCACCTTCTTATTTGAGACTTTCACAGGACTTACGCACGAACAACGTAACCATAGTCATTAGACTTGGTACTCAAAGATTTAGAAGTTGTTGAGTTCAATTTCCAATTCAAAGCGTTCTAGTTCTAATTTCTCTAGATCGTCTTGGATGTCTTTGAACGTTTGGTAAGCTTGCGTCGTTAGAGTAGTTCCACTGCCAATCAAAATGTCAGCCCCTGGAATAGCATGGAAAAACAGCCAAGTACCTATACCAAAAGCTACAACCCCTAACGAACCGAATCCCCCAGAAAGAAGGAGCAAGTTTCGTTGCTTTTTGGCGATTTGACGGTTGATACCTTTGATACGGGCTTTTATAGCAAAGGTTTTATTCTTAACTTCTTGGGAAGACATAATACACCTGGGTTAAGGTAGTAAATTTTTGTTCAATTACTTATCTATGTGCCCCTAAAATCCTTATGCTATGGTCAGACAAGGATGTTGGACTTGTGTAAGATTTAAATAAAAGCTGCATTGAATCTATGGCAAGGTCACTCCGAGCATCAGAAGCAGGAATTAAAAAAGCTGAGGAGGCATTTAAACTTAAGGGGTGGACGCAGGATCATCTAGCAGGACGCGCTGACTGTACTCGTCAAGTTGTGATTAACTTCTTTGCCAAACGACCTGTTGAAAAGAAGTTGTTCCAAAATATTTGCAGTGAACTCAATTTGGAGTGGGGTGAAATTGCAGAACTGGAGCCAGGGGAAGAAGAAACAGGTAAGACTGTTGATATTAATGATTTAGTGAAGACAGCACGAGAAAATATTCGCGACAGCATTGATAAGCGATGCAGCACCATGCGAGTGCTAGATATGAATCAGCCAATCGGCTTGGATGATATCTACACGAGCGTCAACATTCTTGAAAAAATCACCGGACGCAGACGGCTAGAAATAGCTGAACTTCTCCAAGGTTTATCTATTGAGAATTTTGAGCGATTTAGTTTGGGTGATGTGCGTGAGAAAAGAGTTCCAGATCTAGATGCAGTGAACAAGCACTCAAAGTTAATGATTTTGGGTAAACCAGGTGCAGGTAAGACAACATTTCTCAAATATTTGGCACTCCAATGTATTGAAGGTAGGTTCCAAGCAAATCACATTCCTTTGTTTATTACACTCAAGGAATTTGCTGAACTACCTAATCAACCAAACTTATTAGAATATTTAATTCAACTGTTTGCAAGCTTAGGAATTGCACCCAATACAAAAATCAAAACAGGATTTTTGGCATCTTTTTTAAACAGGACCACTACTGACACAAATCAGTTAGTTGACTTGACCGCTGTGGAACAACTGCTCAATCAAGGCAAGCTGTTGATATTGCTAGATGGACTAGATGAGGTGAGAGAAGCAGATAATAAACGGGTTTTGTCACATATTCGAGATTTTACAATTCAATACCATAAAAACCAGTTTGTCATTAGTTGTCGAATTGCAGCACGGGAATACACTTTTGAGCAGTTTACTGAAGTTGAAGTTGCAGATTTTGATGAACAACAAATTCACAGCTTTGCTCAGAAATGGTTTAAAGCAAAAGACGATGTAATTAAAGCTGAACGATTTACTGAGAAGTTAAAAGATGATAAGCCAATTCAGGAGTTAGCAACAAATCCATTGTTGTTAACACTGTTGTGTTTAGTGTTTGAAGAATCGGGTAACTTTCCATCCAATCGCTCCGAATTGTATAAAGAGAGTTTAGATGTACTGCTCAAAAAGTGGGATGTGAAACGAAATATTGAACGAGACCAAGTGTATAAAGAGTTATCTCTAAAACGCAAAGAAGATTTGCTTAGTCGAATTGCCTTAGAAACTTTTAAGCGTGGTGACTACTTCTTCAAACAAAAAGAAATTGAAAGAGAAATTACTCAATACATCCAGAATTTACCAAATGCTAGTACAAATCCAGAGGCACTGCAACTAGACAGTGAAGCAGTGCTTAAATCAATTGAAGCTCAGCATGGATTATTTGTAGAACGAGCAAGAAGCATTTACTCTTTCTCACACCTGACATTTCACGAGTATTTCACTGCAAGAAAGCTTGTGACTAGTGCTAATCCATATGCAACAAATGATAAAGCATTGCAAGCCTTAACCACCCATCTTACTGAAAAGCGTTGGCGGGAAGTCTTTTTGTTAACAGTAGGGATGCTGGATAGTGCAGATGCTTTGTTGCAGTTAATGAAAAATACTATTGATGCACTCTTAGAAAAAGATGAGAAGCTACAGGAGTTCTTCGCTTGGGTTGAGCAAAAATCCAGTTCTGTAGAAACGTCCTATAAACCAGCAGCTGTTCGCAGCTTTTACGTTTACCTCGCCCGAGGTCGAGGGCGAGCCCAAGACCGAGCCCTCAACCGAGCCCTCAACCTTGCCCTCTACCTCAACCTCGCCCTCGACCTCGACCTCGCCCTCGACCTCGACCTCGCCCGAGCCCTCGACCTCGACCTCAACCGAGACCTCGTCCGAGCCCTCGACCTCGACCTCGCCCTCGACCTCAACCGAGACCTCGTCCTCGACCTCGCCCTCAACCTCGCCCTCAACCGAGCCCGAGCCCTCAATCGAGCCCTCAACCGAGCCCGAGCCCTCAACCTCGTCCGAGACCTCGCCCGAGCCCTCAACCTCGCCCGAGACCTCGCCCAAGCCCTCAACCTCGCCCGAGACCGTAATCTTAAATTGCAGCAGTTGCTTCAACAACTCGAAAACCAACTCCCCAAACACAAGAACGATTTAGAAGCATACGTATCTTGGTGGCAGGCAGAGAGTCAAGCTTGGACTCAACAGTTAAGAACTGTGATGATTGAGTATCGCAATATTGGTCATGACTGGCAGTTTAGCGACTCCCAAAAGAAACTGTTGATACAGTACTTAGACGCGAATAAGCTACTAGTTGATTGCCTCAACAGCGATTGTTACGTGAGCCGCAAAGTGCGGCAGGAGATTGAGGATACATTGCTATTGCCAGTAAAAAAATGACATTTACTAACAGCAGAAAAAGCGTTGTGTGGTGTTGTCGTAGCACAGAAACAAAAATTGCGCCTACAGGTGTAGGGGTAGTAATTGGTGGGGGCTTCGGGGTAGGGGTGTAGCACGCGCGAAAATTCTCCCTTTCCCCCCTACACCCTTACACCCCTATACCCCTACACCCCTTTCTTGGTCAATTAATCAAAAATATTGCTTGAGTATATACATAATCGCCGCAGAGAACGGCATGTGTCTTCCATCAGCATCTGGTTTTTCATAACCCTGAGCAAGAAGTTGTATTTCTGTAGCTGTCAACCCGTCAGTAGCTAGCAGTGTAGCATCAATAGCTGCACGCCTCATCTTTCTCAACTTATCAATGCTAAGTGCTAGTTTTTGAATTGTGGTTTTAGCGGCGGCTTGTTTATCGTGATCATCTGTTGGCAAAATTTCTCCAAAACCAGAGTACTTAAAGTAATCTACACATTTTGGATCTAAGGGGGAAATCATCAGTTCTTCATCAAACCAAGCTTGTTTTTTGTGTCCACAATGCACTGGTACACGAGGTCTGTGTTCATCTTCGCCTTGGCATGAAGCGATAAGATTGGTGTACTCAAATGTGAAATCTCTATAAACACTCTTGGGTCTAAAATGTTCAATGTGGCATTGCTTTCTGGCTATAGACATACCACAATAGCAACAAACAAAACCTTGCTCTTGTAGTAGTGAATAATAGACTTCATTTTTAACTGGTTGTGGGAAGGATTTCCAGTCGGGTGTTCGGTTACCCAGTTTCTGCTTCCATTTGGTTAAGCTATCTGGTTCTTTACTCTTTTGAATATACTTCATCGATTGAGAATTTCCTTGCGTCGAATAAGGACATCTGCTCTCACAAATTCCGGATCGTCTTCTCCAATTTCATCAGCTAAATTTTGGCGCAATTGCTTAGCGCGATCGAGATGTCCCTGGTCAATTAATCTAAACAAATTCTGGAGATTTTCTTTGATTTCTTGAGGTCTTTCTGATACCCCCATGAGGTCTTCTAGAATTTGATTGCTATCTCTGCCAAACGAGTTTTCCGGACGTTCAGCAACGATACCATCAGGTGTTGCTTGCAGGAGGTAAATGCTGTCTGGTTTTACATGACTCACCACTTGTGGTGAATGGGTGGTGATAATAAACTGACAATTGGGGAATGTTCTTATCAAAGCTGTAATCACTTGCCGTTGCCATTTGGGGTGCAGGTGTAGTTCAATTTCATCAATGAGAACAATACCTTCCCCTTCGAGTGGATTATCTAAACTTGGGTTAGCAATTGCCAAGCGCCTTGCCAAATCACCCACCATTGCTAGCAAGCATTTTTCGCCATCAGATAATTGATTAACGATGAGTTCTTGACCTTGTTTTTTGATAGTCATTCGTAAGGGCGATCGCTCAACTCGTAAATCTGAGAAATCTGGTTGTAAAGATGATACCGCCCCTCTTATTGCTTCTAACTGCTTATCTCGATGATTCGGATTATCCCGTCGCAATTCATTTTCCAAATCTTCGCGGTTTCTAAACCATTCAAAGAAACTTTTGAAGTCAATCCTTCCACCAGTCAGTGCTTGGTCGTAGGCATTTCTTTGGGTAAATAAATGTTCTTCGGAAATCTCCAAAGGCATATCAAGAACTGCGCGATTGACTGGATAATAAACGGCCAAAGGAATACTAGCGTTATCATTATTTACTAACTGATTGTTTATGTCGTCAACCAGTGTTTGTAAATCTTTTAAAGGGTCTTGACTCACTTCATCAGCTTTTATCTGACTGAGCACTATTGAGGCTGCTTGTAAGGCGTTTGTAACTTCGTCTCCATATCCAAGCTTTTCTATGCGTTGCTGACTAATACCATCTATCAAAGATTTGATAGCCTCTAATCGGACTTCACCCGCACTTTTAACCGATTTGCCCTCTTTACGTTCCTCACTTAAAGACCAGGTAATTTCTTCTTTTGGCTGCGGAGAAATTATTATTGAAATCTCCATGTTTGGGCTTTCATTCGTGATATCTTGTTCACTTAATGAACGTGTGGAATGACCATGTTGAATTTGCCCGGTAAACTGGGATAAAAGAATTGCAATACAGTCCAAAATACTAGATTTTCCAACACCATTGATACCAATAAGTACAGCTGGCTCAGTTTCCGGCAAATCAAGCGTCAAATCACCTATTCCACGGAAAGAATTTATTTTTATACGCTTGACTTTCATAAGTTGTTACTCATTGAGGTTGCATAATATATTTTTTGTAGAAATTAGGGTTGGGACTATTTTGAAGCGCAGAGTTACACAGAGATACACAGATAACTTATTTGTGTATCCCTGTAGTTTTATATTCCCAAAAATTACTCAGACAAGAAATTTAATAATTAAGCTGATTTGAGTTGAATAACACCTTTATCAAAAACGCTATTGTCAGTACCGATTCCACTAATTTCTATTCTATCTGCATAAACTTCGTAGGCAGCAAAACTTAACTTTTCTGCCGAATATTCTGTCCATTCGGAACGACCTACAGGACGAGTTCCGGCACCACCGCCACATATTAAATAAGTTGTTCCATTAATCGAACGAGTGCGTTCATAATGATGCTCGTGACCATTTATATATAGTTGAACACCGTATTTTTGAAAGAGTGGAGTAAAGTTTTTAATAAAAGTTGGATTGCTACCATACACACCCGATGCATAAACCGGATGATGACCATACACAATTTTCCAAGGTGCTTTAGAGGTGCTTAATTCTTGCTCCAACCATTTTAGCTGCTTTTGCCAATCAGCGTTGGTGTTCGTATCTAAAACAAAAAATTGCGCATGATCGCGTTGAAATGTGTAATATCGTCCCTTCATATTAAAATTGAGATACTTTAGTTGAAGGTCGCCGTTTGCGGTACGAATATCGTGATTTCCGAGAGCAGCCTGAAATTTAACACCTTGCTTTAATAATGGTGCATAGGGACGCTCAAATACCGCACCAATTTTTTCCATTTCACCATTGGTGTAGATATTATCACCAGCTAAAACCACTAAATCATAGGGATTTTTACTGTGATAGTTAGTCATTGCTTTAGCTACAGCATATTGTCCTTGATCTCCAGTACCTGTATCTGCAACAGAAACAAAACGTAGTAAGGAATTGTTTTTGGCTGGATTAGGGGGTGTAGCCGCTTTTGAGACATCAATTCCAGGAGTTTTGCCAGCTTGACGAGTGACACAACCTATAAATCCTAACCCTATGGTGCTGAGGCTACTGAGAAACAAAAATTGACGACGTTTGAACTTCATAAAATTACTAAATTCAATAAGTAGTAAAGTATAGCCGATGCGATGAAGTGATAAATTAAGGCTGAGGAAGCTGCAGTGCAAGAATAAAGTCTCTTGTCTTTGATTCGCAGCTGTCGGTTAAAGTTCCATGTCTCAAGATAATCAGAATTCACAACCACCATTTTCCCCTGAACCCGAAGCGAATCAGCCGCAACCGAGGGTTGAGTCAGCATCTCAACCTCCCCAAAAACGATACCAGAGAGTCCAGCCAATTTGGAAGGCAATAACTCTGCGAATTCTGAGAGGGACAATTGGGGTTCTAGAAACAACGGTAGACAAATTAGAGACACAACCCTCTATTAGGGATAAGAGAACCCCTGGTTTTTTCCAGAAACTCCAGTTGGCATGGAGTGCTGTTTTAGGCAAAATTCGCTCAATCTTACCAGAAAACTTATCGACAAAGTTGTCAGATACAGCAATAACCGGAATAATTGCTGGAATTGCAGTGATTCTTGTTTGGACAACTTCTACAGTGTTTGGTGGTAAGCCGACTGAAGTCGCAAGTGTTCCACCAGAAGTAGAAACACCTCCATCCGCAACGATAACGACTGCACCAGAGGTAGAAACACTTCCCACACCACCAGCAATCGAAGAAACGCCACCACCAGTAGAGGAAATCACACCGCCACCAACCGCAGAAACTCCACCACCATCAATAGCTGAGGAAACTCCGCCACCAGAACCAGAACTGGAACCAACTCCGACGCCAACCATTATTTTGACACCAGAGCAAACCTTGATTGCAGCTATCGAAAATCAAATAGCAGAGGTGAGCGATCGCTTTGCCTCGGGTTTAATACAGTCAATTAAAGCTAACTTTCGTACCAGTAGTCTTGCTATCACAATTCATGATGAATGGTATAACATAGAACAATCACAGCAAAATAAACTTTTGGCTCAGATGCTAGAACGTTCAAATGAATTGGATTTCATCCATTTAGATATTCTTGACTCACGGGGTAAGCTGGTGGCACGAAATCCTGTTGTTGGTACTGAGATGATTGTTTTTCAACGACGGATTTCACTCATTCCTCAGCGATGAAAACACATAAATCATCAAAATCAAATAACTCAAACTACTTATTTAAAGTAGTTTACAACTATTTTTTGAAACAGCCTCGTTGAAACTGATTTATAAAAAAAACATTAAATTCTGGAGTTGTCGAAACTATTAATTTTAAAATTTCTAACAAACTAATCAGAAATTGATAACACACTATCGTTACAGAGTTAGGTTTCTTTTTACTATTCTACTTGATTATGAAGGTAGAAAAAACAAGATATATGACAGCAAATATATGTAGTAAAGATTACTAAAAAACAGTATTAATCTTTACAGAAAATTCACAACAAATGTCAAAGAGTTTACGGATTTTTGCTGATCAAAAATAGATTTATCGAGCTAATATGTATATACAGACACAGAATTATTCTTCTAAATCTTTCTAGTAAAACACTAATGCAAAAATTATAAAATTTTGTTAGATTGCAGTTTTGAGAGTATTGGTACATCTAATATTTTGTCTGTTTCATGTATCACACAATGACGAGATATGTATTGAGTTGTACACAATCTCATTCAATATTAGATCAGTCTTGCCCACAGTTAGAGGGTTAGTTGGAATGATAGACTCGGAGATTTAAAAGTGGACTTTTAAATCACAATTTATATTGAGTCAGCATAATAAAATAGGATTTTCGTGTAGAGGAAGTAGCTGGATTCGTACTACCATCCTAACTATGCAGTATATAAGTGTTACTAACGCAGAGGGTATTTTCACGGTCGCCTACACTTTCACGATATGTTCACTCACTGCAACCTGTTATAGTTTTGCGGACAGCTAAATGCTATTTCTTTCTTGTCTTTGCAAGAAGCAGTTAGTAACATCATGGAGGGAAATTTCTTTCTTACTAAACAGTAAATGATCGAGTATTTCACCGATAAGTACCGAATGCTATGACACAAAAAGTGGATTTATCAGCAAAAGTGCTCAGTCATTACACAGATTTGTGAGTCGTCTCTAAAAATACACAAAACTTTCGTGGTTTAAAAAACCACTTTGTATTTACTTGTGTCTTGTTGAATTTTTCCCAGTCAAAACGGAAGAGTTATACTGTGTTTCTACTTTTGTGGGGATGGTTTCACTGATTCTACCTTTGAAACAGGTTGTTATTCAAGGCGAATTGAGGTATATTATATGGTTTTTGTTAATCAGTAGAAAAAATTAAAAGAAAATTGCAAATTGTGAAAAATTGTTATAATTTTTGATCATACAGGCATGGTTGAATCATTTAATTCATAGTCCAAATCTTTGTGTGCTTAAGTAAAATGACTTAATCCTATACTTTTAATAGAACAAAATGTTACACAATAACCAAAATCTGTCATTATTTGGGAGAACAAATATTTCTGGGTTTAAAACAGATAAATATAGCGGCTCTCATTTAGATGAAGCTGTGCTTCATCTGGATGCATCTCCTAAAGCCTGCGGTTTATTAACTCTTTGATATATTACACCCAGTAAAAAACCGCTATTATTATGCTCATAAATGAGTTAGATAAGAAATTTTCATCAACTGTTTTAAGTGACAATAAAGTCTTTAAAAAGAGAGAATTAACACCCATAGAAAAACTCTCAACCAAAGCCAAAAAAGCATAATGCGCAAGATATTTTGCTGTTAGTATCGTCGAACAGTCTAGATTGACGATTTCAAAGAATATGATAGTTCTAATGAAAATAACAGCAAACACTTAGATATTGGTGCTTTTACAACGAAACCACAGTTTACCAAAAAAATGGAGTTGTTCAGGAAATGCAGTTAAATGACTTGGTATCGAGCAACAGTGTAGAAAAAGACGCGTGGACAGCAATTGAAAACTCAATTCTCTACTATAGAGGTCGTCCTATAGGAACACTAGCTGCTTCTGATGTAACAATAGAGGCGCTGAATTATGACCAATGTTTTGTCCGAGATTTTGTCTCTTCAGCTTTAATTTTTCTGAGCAAGGGTAGAACAGATATTGTCCGTAACTTTTTAGAAGAAACTTTAAGGTTACAGCCAAAAGAAAGACAGCTGAATGCTTATATGCCAGGTCGGGGTTTAATGCCAGCTAGCTTTAAAGTTGTATGTGACGGTGAAGAAGAATATTTAGAACCTGATTTTGGTGAACATGCGATCGCCCGAGTCACACCTGTTGATTCTTGCTTGTGGTGGGTTCTTTTATTACGTGCTTATGTGGTTGCTACGAGAGATTTTTCTCTAGCATATCAACCGGACTTCCAACACGGTCTAAGATTAATTATGGAACTGTGTTTGGCAACTCGGTTTGATATGTACCCGACGCTATTGGTTCCAGATGGTGCTTGTATGATTGACCGTCGTATGGGTATCTTTGGGCATCCATTGGAAATTCAAGCTCTATTTTTTGCTGCATTGCGTGCTGCTAGAGAACTGCTAGTTTGTCAGGGTAATGAAGATATTGTTACAGCTATTGATAATCGCTTACCGCTTTTACAGACTCATATTCGCCAGCATTATTGGATGGATCTTCATCGTTTAAATAAGATTTATCGTTTCAAGAGTGAAGAGTATGGCAAAGCAGCGGCTAATCCCTTCAACGTATATGCAGATTCACTACCTTATTATGAATTAGACAAGTGGCTGCCAAGAAAAGGGGGTTATCTAGTTGGTAATGTAGGACCTTCGCAGCTAGATACTCGCTTCTTTGCTTTAGCAAACATGATGGCTATTGTCTCAGACCTTACTAGTGAAGATCAATCACAAGCAATTATGAATCTCATCGAAGAAAGATGGGAGGATTTGGTGGGAGATATGCCCATGAAAATTTGTTTCCCAGCTTTGGAAAACGAAGAATATAAGATTGTCACTGGATGTGACCCCAAAAACATACCCTGGTCATATCATAATGGTGGAAGTTGGCCTGTTTTACTGTGGTTGTTATCCGCAGCTGCTGTGAAAACGAATAGAATAGATCTTGCACACAAGGCTGTTGAAATTGCAGAAACACGCTTACATGAAGATGAATGGCCAGAGTATTACGATGGTAAGAAGGGGCGACTCACTGGCAAACAAGCCAGAAAATATCAAACTTGGACAATTGCTGGATTCTTATTAGCAAAAGAACTATTACGCAACCCTAGATTTTTACCTTTGGTCAGTTTTGGATCATTTAGTGTAGAACCTGCTTCTCGGGCTTGTGAGTTTGAAATCGTTGAGACTAACACTCTATATTTTGGTTAAGTTGTGTAACATAACTTAAAGTTTTTTCTCACACTAGGGTGCGTTATGCTCATGCAGACGCACCTCATGACTTCAACGTATTTCACCAATATCGTCAAAACTGCTAACAGACTTGCTACCATCAGCTTGTCCAATTTTGAATTTTGAATGCGTGAATTTTGAATCGCTCACATCCCCCCGTCAACTAGCTTTTATTGCCTTGCGAGACGTTCACAAGGGGGCTTATACTGACATCGCCCTAGACAGAGTGCTTACAAAAGCAAGTCTACCAGATACTGACCGCCGCCTCGTCACACAATTAGTTTATGGCTGTACCAGAAGACAGCGTACTCTTGACGCCTTTATCGACCAATTAGGGAAAAAGAAATCCCACCAACAACCAAAAGACCTCCGCACCATTCTACATTTGGGCTTATACCAACTATGCTTTCAAGAACGAATTCCTGAAAGTGCGGCGGTGAATACGACTGTCCAACTCGCCAAAGAGAATGGCTTTTCTGGACTAACGGGTTTTGTGAACGGTTTATTGCGACAATATATCCGTTTAGAAAACAAAGGAGATAAAGTCTGTGTTCAATCTTCTGACCTGACAGAACGCTTAGGTATTTTATACAGCTTTCCCAACTGGATCATTCAAGTTTGGCTGGAACAATTCGGTTTAGAACAAACCGAACAACTCTGCTTATGGATGAATAAAACTCCAGCCATTGACTTGCGAATCAACCTCCTTTGCACTTCCCTAGAAGAAGTGGAAGCGGCGTTGACATCTGCTGGTGTGGCGTCTCAACGGATTCCCCACCTACCCCAAGCTTTACGATTGATGAGTAACGCTGGTCCAATTCAAAATCTACCCGGTTATAACGAGGGTTGGTGGACTGTACAAGATAGTAGCGCCCAATTGGTTAGTCATTTACTCGACCCTCAACCAGGTGAGGTGGTGATTGATGCTTGTGCTGCACCAGGGGGTAAAACAACTCACATTGCAGAGTTGATGAAGGATGAGGGCAAGATTTTTGGTTGCGATCGCACTCCCTCTCGTCTAAAAAAACTTCAACAAAACGCTCAACGACTGAAGTTAAAATCTATTGAAATGTGTACTGGTGACAGTCGTAATATGCCCCAGTTTCAAAACACTGCTCACCGTGTCCTACTGGATGCACCATGTTCTGGGTTAGGAACCTTGCACCGTCATGCTGATGCTCGTTGGCGACAGACACCAGAAACTGTAGAAGAACTCTCGGTGCTTCAAAAGCAACTTGTTTCACATACATCGACTTTTGTCAAGCAAGATGGTGTCCTTGTTTATTCCACCTGTACACTGCATCCCAAAGAAAATGAAGAAGTCGTTTCGTCTTTTCTAGCTGAGAATCCAAATTGGGAAATAGAGCCTCCTAGTGCTGATTCTCCCGCTAGTACATACTCTACTCCACAAGGCTGGATCAAAGTATTGCCTCATCAACAGGACATGGATGGCTTTTTTATGGTGCGCTTAAGGAAAAAGAATTAAAATTATTAGATTTTTGGGTGAAAGCATATGGATAATGAGGAAAATAAGTAAGAAGACATATTCCCAAGTCCTAATACCTTAAGAAAAATCATGGTTAAAAATTCCAGTGTGAAAAACTTGGTGAAAATCCTGATTGGAGCCGCTTGGATTGATGGCAGAATTCAGCCAGAAGAGAGAGAATATCTTCGCAAAATAGCTCAAGAAAAGGGTATGGCTAACGAACCTGAAATTCAGCCTTTGCTAAATGAGCTAGTTGCTGTAAAGCCAGAAGAGTTTGACAAGTGGGTGAAGGAATATTTAGGCGATCGCCCTAGTGCACAAGAGTGCCAAAATCTAATTGAAGCTATCAGTGGCTTAATTTACAGTGATGGTGAGGTGGCGACAGAAGAAGCAAGACTCCTCACCAAATTACAACAATTATCAGGCACAGGTGATTCAACCCAACCTCGGCATAATGCTGTTCTTAAACAAATTCAGAAGCTTTACCGTCGTTGGGTTGAAGTTCAAAAGTAAAACCAAAATCCAAATCAATAACTCACCAACTCAAAACTATCTAGGACTTCGGCTGACTTGATTAGGGAGTTGGCTATTTCTCACCTTTCGGCTCACCCAGTCCTGGAGTTGAGTCTGTATCAACTTTAGGTACAACATCAGGACGCTCTTTGTCTTCCCAACCTACAGGACGTTTAGAGTTGAACCAAGCAATTGAGCCAATGCTGACAGCAGCAATAAAGCCAATCACATACACAGCGGTGAAAGCAAAAGGAAACTGGTATGGCTCTTTGACTGCTTGCGCTGCTGCTTCCATCAAAAAATACATAAATATAACCCCTCTACAGTAGGCAACTTACATTAGACCCTATAGAAAGAACGTATCATTAACATCCACCGCAGGGGAGAACAGCAGTAGGGAAGTTAGGCAGATCGGCGTTTTTCAAGTCACAGAACAATTTTCCTCACCAGTGCGTAAGTCTCACCTTTAGTTTTGGTTCCCGTCGAGTTAATTGATGATTCGATTTTACGACAATCAGCACTTTGTCAGGCGCAGTGCTGGTTACGCGACTCTACCCAAGCCCAAATCATAGAATGGACTCAAAACCACTCAAAAATTAATAAACAACACAAGCAGATAATTTCGTCGCGTCTCAAAAAATGGTATGCTCACCATAAAAAACCCTTTAGCAAACCAGAGGCTTGGGCTAGTTTTTGTGCGATCGGGCGTTGATATAAGTCCTGCTTAACAATTTCTTTTTGACAAAGAAACAGGTTTTTGTGCTACTCTAGAAATAATGGAAAAGGTGTGCGCAGATAGACCCCTCCTCAGAATCGCGCAATAGCTTGTAAAGGCAACTGGTCGTAAAAAGTATAATGAAAAAGACTAAAGGGAACTCGTCGGAGTTCTGAGAGTTTCACAACAAAGTCAAAAATGCGAGACTCGGCAATCTCCCAGTGTTTCCGTAATCACGGGCAATGCAATTGAAGCATCTTAATATATATGTAGTTAGATAAAACATTCGCGCCTATCCATGAACGAACAGCGCCAGCAAGCTTATCTCAACCTGATTGAAAGACTGCTGAATTGTCCAAGTGAGGAAGAAGCAGAGATTTTAGAGGCGAACCAAGATTTAGTTGATGCTGAATTCTTGGGGATGCTGGAAGCTGTGGCGGAGAATTTCTCACCGCAGGGGGTATGAAAATGTGGAGAATAGGAAATTGGTTGAGAAATCTGGCGATTCAGTTGAGGGAAGCGTTGAACCTAACCCCCCAACCCCCTTCCCTAGTAGGGAGGGGGGAGAATTCAAAGCCTCTCAAAAAGCAGGAGGAGGAATGGAAGCGAGGTTTGCAATCTCTGGGTGAAGAGGAGTTACAGGAATATTTCCAATTTTTGGAGGAGGTACTGCGAGTAACAGCAGAAAGCGAAGGTGACGCGCAGGTAGTTTACCCGTTGCTGGTAGAAAACACACAATATCTCAATCTGAATTTAGCGGAAGTCTTGCGGCGTTGGATGACAAATAAGCTGGCGGAAGTTGAGACAGATGAAGCACAATCCTTCGCTGTAGATATTTTCAATTTTAGTAATCGAATTCAGGAATTCCCCTTGGGTGACAAAGCCAGCAACATGGAAATTGCAATCGCTGGTTATGAAGTTGTGTCAACCGTGTTCACCCGCCAAAGCTTTCCCCAAGATTGGGCGACGACGCAAAATAATCTCGCGGCTGCTTACCGTAACAGAATACACGGGGAGAAAGCAGAGAATCTCGAACGTGCGATCGCTTCTTACACTGCAGCTTTGGAAGTAAGAACCCGCGAAAGCTTTCCCCAAGATTGGGCGATGACGCAAAATAATCTCGCGACTGCTTACCGTAACAGAATACACGGGGAGAAAGCAGAGAATCTTGAGAGTGCGATCGCATCTTACACTGCTGCATTGGAAGTTTTAACCCGCCAAAGCTTTCCCCAAGATTGGGCGATGACGCAAAATAATCTCGGGCTTGCTTACTGGAACAGAATACACGGGGAGAAAGCAGAGAATCTTGAGAGTGCGATCGCTTCTTACTCTGCTGCTTTGGAAGTAAGAACCCGCGAAAGCTTTCCCCAAAACCATGCTGAAACTGCGTTTAATTTGGGTTTAGCTTACATTGATGCTGAACGGTTTGCGGATGCTTACAACATTTTTCAATCTGCCATCGACGCTGTAGAATTTCTGCGGGGTGAAATTGTCTCTGGTGATGAAATCAAACAAAAACACGCGGAAGAATGGAACTCGCTTTATCGCCAGATGGTGGAAGTGTGCCTGGAATTAGGATACGACGATCAGGCAGTGGAATATATTGAGCGTAGCAAAACGCGTAACTTGGTGGAAGTGATAGCAAGTCAAAAGCGTTCTCAGCCATTGCAAGAACTCGACAAAAAAATTGCTGAAGAAAAGCGTCGTCTAGAAACAGTAGAAAACCCAGATACAACAAACCTCAACGAACTTCGTCAACAACGAGAAGAGTTGATCGGGCAAGTCATCCCCTTGAAACACATCCGCTTTGCCCAAATTCAAGAACTTGTGGATGAGCGCACTGCTATTTTGCAATGGTATATTTTTGATGATTGCTTTCGCGTTTTTATCATCACCCGCAACAATCAACAGCCGATAATTTGGCAATCTTCACCGCAAGATGTAGAAGATTTACAGAATTGGAAAGATGAGTATTTAAAAACTTACACTACAAAGAAACCACTCTGGCGATATCAACTCGCTACCAAACTGAGCAAGTTAGCTGAGATTCTACATATTAATGATATTCTCAACCTGATACCATCTTCTTGCCAAGCTTTAATTCTTGTACCTCATCGCTACCTGCATTTGTTACCGCTTCATGCTTTGCGCGTTTCGGGAGAAGGGGAGAGTTATCTTTTGGATAAGTTTTCTGGTGGGGTGAGATATGCGCCGAGTTGTCAGTTGTTGAAATTAGCCACATCTGGGAACCCCTCGCTTTTACCTACGCAAAAATCTTTCCCTCTCCTTACTAAGGAGAGGGATGCCCGACAGGGCAGGGTGAGG
>NZ_CAWPKW010000360.1:0-26782 GCF_963888615.1 Brasilonema octagenarum UFV-OR1
GACTCTGCTTTGTTTGACGCTATTGGCTTTTGTGTAGTTTCTGAAGATGTAGAAACAGAGGGAACAGGGAACAGGGAACAGGGAACAGGGAACAGGGAGCAGGGAGCAGGGAGCAGGGAGCAGGGAGCAGGGGACTGTATCAATTGTTGACTTGCAGCATTTATCCACAACTGAACAAGAAGTTGCTTTGCAGCAATTGGCGCAAGAACAAGCGCAACGACCTTTTGATCTGACAACTGAAGCATTAATCAGGGCAACATTAGTAGTGCTGTCCGAGACAGAACACGCCTTATTAATGTGTATGCATCACATTGTCTTTGATGGTTGGTCAATGGGTGTGTTTGTTCAAGAACTAGCAGCACTGTACAATGCTTATTCTCAAGGTCAGCCGTCACCTTTAACATCACTGGCTGTGCAGTACGCAGATTTCGCAATTTGGCAAAGAGACTGGTTGCAAGGGGATGTATTACAAAGCCAACTGAATTACTGGCAACAACAACTAGCAAACGCACCAGCTTTATTGTCGTTACCCACAGACCGACCAAGACCTGCTGTGCAGACTTTTGCTGGCTCACATCAAGAGTTTGCACTGTCGATTGAGTTAACTGAGAGATTGGTAAAACTGAGCCAGGAGCAAGGTTGTACTCTCTTTATGACACTGTTGGCAGCTTATGATACCTTGCTTTATCGCTACACAGGACAGGAAGATATTTTGGTGGGTTCGCCAATTGCTAACCGCGATCGCTTGGAGGTTGAAGGGTTAATTGGCTTTTTTGTCAATACTTTAGTCATGCGTACCAACTTGGCAAGTAATCCGAGCTTTAGTGAATTACTCACTCGTGTTCGAGACATGGCAATGGATGCCTACGCTCATCAGGACTTGCCTTTTGAAATGCTGGTGGAAGCATTGCAGCCAGAACGGGATCTGAGTCATGCACCATTATTCCAAGTGATGTTTACACTTCAGAATGCGCCCATGTCTCAACTAGAGTTGACTGGGTTAAGTGTCAGTTCTTTTCTAATAGAAAGCACAACAGCCAAGTTTGATTTGAGTTTATCAATGCAGAACACTGCTACTTCGACTACGCTCAGTACAAGTACTGGACTAGTGGGTGTGTGGGAGTACAACACTGACTTGTTTGATGAGCGCACTATCGAACGGATGGCAGAGCATTTTGTGAGATTGCTTGAAGCTATTGTTACTAACCCGCAGCAGCAAATCTCACAATTGCCGCTGCTGAGTGAAGTTGAACAACGACAGTTACTTGTTGAGTGGAACAATACTCAAGCGGATTATACTCAAGACAAGTGTATCCATCAGTTGTTTGAGGAGCAAGTTCAGCGCACTCCGGATGGTGTGGCAGTTGTGTTTGAAGATCAACAACTGACTTACTATGAATTAAACTACCGCGCTAACCAGTTAGCACATTACTTGCAGTCCTTGGGTGTAAAACCAGATGTGCTAGTCGGGTTGTGTGTAGAGCGTTCTTTAGAAATGATAGTAGGACTACTGGGTATTCTCAAGGCAGGTGGGGCTTATGTGCCACTTGATCCAGACTATCCTCAAGAACGCTTGAGCTTTATGCTTGAAGATGCTCAAGTTCCAGTGCTGCTGACTCAACAGCAACTCCTGGAAAAGTTACCTGAGCATCAAGCGCAAGTTGTATGTTTAGATTCTGACTGGGAATTTATTTCTGAGTCAAGTCAAGATAATGCGAACGCTGGTGTGCAAGCAAGTCACTTGGCTTATGTGATTTACACTTCCGGTTCTACAGGCAGACCCAAGGGGGTTATGATACCACATGGGGCGATCGCCAATCACTGCGGTACTATTCAACAAGCTTACGCACTTGGAAAGAGCGATCGCGTACTCCAGTTTGCCTCAATCAACTTCGATGCCTCATTAGAACAGATATTTCCTACACTCATAGTTGGCGCTACCTTGGTACTCCGAGGTTCGGATGTATGGACTCCGACAAACTTCCAAAAAATCATATCGGATTTTGGACTTACTGTTGTTAATCTGCCAACTGCCTATTGGCAACAATTAGCCCAAGAGTGGGTCAAAACACAAGTGTTAGATACCAACAGCCAACTGAGACTTGTGGTTGTTGGTGGAGATGCAATGTTGCCCGAAGATGTTGCCATTTGGCAACGAAGCCCAATGTCTTGTGTTCGTCTGGTCAACGCTTATGGTCCGACAGAGACAACCATCACCGCAACCTTGTTTGAAATTCTTCCCCAGTTGCGTGAAGAAATCAATCTGAAAAAAATACCTATTGGTCGTCCCTTGCCTAACAGAACTGTATATATTCTAGACAAGTATTTACAGCCTGTTTCCATTGGTGTACCTGGAGAATTGTACATTGGTGGTGCGTGCTTGGCAAAAGGCTACCTTAACCGCCCAGAACTCACCCAAGAAAAATTTATCCCAAATCCTTTTTCTGATGCTAAATCAGAACGCCTTTACAAAACAGGAGACTTGGCACGTTACCTGAGTGATGGCAATATCGAATACCTTGGTCGCATCGATAACCAAGTGAAAATTCGCGGCTTCCGCATAGAACTGGGAGAAATTGAAGCAGTCCTCAACACCCATCCCCAAATCCAACAAGCCGTAGTCATTGTAAGAGAAGATATTCCAGGTAACAAACGCTTGGTTGCTTATGTAGTTCCTAGTAATGAATCACTCACTATCAACCAACTGCGTCAATTCCTCAAACAACACTTACCAGAATATATGGTGCCCAGTAGTTTTGTCATCTTAGACAAACTACCACTAACACCCAGCGGCAAAATAGACCGCAAAGCATTACCAACACCGGATGGGGAAATTAGCCGGGAACATGAATATGTTGCGCCACGTACAGTTATAGAACAAACTTTAACCAATATCTGGCAACAACTGTTACTTAAAGAAAAAGTCAGCATCCACGACAACTTCTTTGAAATTGGTGGCGACTCAATTCTGAGTATTCAAGTCGTTTCTCGTGCCAAAAACTCAGGAATACAAATCACTCCCAAACAAATATTCCAAAATCAAACCATTGCCGAACTTGCTCAGGTTGCTAATACAACAGTGAGTGTTGAATCTAAACAAGGTGTAGTGACAGGAGTTGCACCCCTCACACCGATTCAACACTGGTTCTTTGAGCAAAATAAGCCAGAACGACACCACTATAACCAATCAGTTTTCTTGCAAGTTCCAAATCATCTGCAAAGTGAATTAATTGCAACAGCCGTGAAAAAATTACTAGAGCATCACGATGCTTTGCGTTTAAGATTTACATCCGTTGCAGATGAATATAAACAAATCAATCAAGGGTTAGATGATAACGTACCATTTACCGTAGTTGACTTATCATCAACACCCAGAGATGAACAACCACAAGCCCTAGAAAAAATCGCTACCGAATACCAAGCAAGTTTAAACTTGTCAACAGGGCCGATAATGCAAGTGGTAATGTTTAACTTGGGTGATGATAGTGATGCCAGGTTACTAATTATTATTCATCATTTAGCAGTAGATGGTGTAAGTTGGCGAATTTTATTATCAGATCTACAAAAAATATATCAACAATTAATTACTCACAAACCGACTAAACTAAGTCCGAAAACAACAGCATTCATTGATTGGGCAGAGAAGTTAAACGATTATGCACAATCAGATCTTGTAAAACTTGAGTTAGACTATTGGCTGAACCAACCTTGGTCTAAGATAACGCCACTACCATCAGATTCTGCTGATATTCAACAAGAAAATACAGTAGGTAGTGCTGCTGGTGTGTCAGTGAAATTAAGTCAAGAAGAAACCCAAGCTCTCCTCCTGTCAGTAAACGAAGCTTACAACACACAAATTAACGATATACTGCTAAGCGCATTAGTAATTTCAATAGCACAGTGGACTGGAAATTCAACGGTACTAATTGACTTAGAGGGGCATGGCAGAGAAGAACTATTTGCCGATGTAGACTTATCACGGACTGTAGGTTGGTTTACTAGTTTATTTCCAGTATTGTTGCAACTGCCTTCAATCAACCAACCAGGAGAAATTATCAAATCAATCAAAGAACAATTACGAGAAATTCCTAATCGTGGCATTGGCTACGGTATATTGCGTTACTTGTGTAAAAATACGACTGTTAAGGAACAAATACAGACAATTCCTGCTTCCGAAATTAGTTTCAACTACCTGGGACAATTTGATCAAATACAATCAGAAACAGGTTGGAAATTTGCGCCTGAATCTGCTGGAGATATCCACAGCTTAAAGCAAACTAGTAACCATCTATTGGATATTAATGCTCTGGTAGTAGGAGGTGAATTACAAATTGATTGGACTTACAATAGTCATGTGCATACTCGTGCCACAGTGGAGAAATTGGCACAGAACTTTATTCAAGCAATCAAATTAATAATAGAACATTGCCAGTTAAAAGAAAATAGAGGATATACTCCGAGTGATTTTCCAGAAGCACAGTTGAATCAATTACAACTGGATGAATTATTAACTCAGTTCCAAACTAAAAATCTTGAATCAATTTATCCGCTTTCTCCTTCACAACAGGGAATGCTCTTTGAAACTCTAGCTGCTTCTGAGTCAGGGATACATCTTGAGCAGTGCATTTTAAACTTGCAAATTGAAGAATTTGACACCTTAGCTTTTGAAAGAGCTTGGCAGCGAGTCGTTGATCGCCACTCGGTTCTCAGAACAGCCTTTATTTGGGAAAATCAAAATGAGCCACTACAAGTTGTACTGAAGGAAGTGGAGATTTCACTTGAACTACAAGATTGGCGTGGACTTTCTCTGTCCCAGCAGCAAGAAAAATTAGAAACCTATCTTAGTGTAGATCGACTGCGTGGTTTCGAGATGACTGAACCACCGCTAATGCGTTTGGCGCTTTTCCAAGTAGACTCGAATGCTTATGAATTCATCTGGACTTCTCATCACATTCTTACAGATGGCTGGTGCGTGCCTCTCATCTTAAAAGAGGTTTTCGCATTCTACGAGGCATTCAGCAAAGGTCAAGATTTATTACTAGAACCCAGTCATCCCTACAGAAATTATATCGCTTGGCTAAAACAGCAAAATTTGTCGCAAGCTGAAGCATTTTGGCGGAACAAACTTCAAGGTTTTAAAAGCCCAACACCATTAGGAATAGAAGCTGAACCTATTAATTTTTCTGCTGAGGAAAAACGCTACGGTGAACAAACAGCCAGCTTACCAGCTTCGGCAACAGCAGCTTTACAGTCTTTGGTGCGGCAACATCACTTGAGCTTAGGTATTTTAGTTCAAGGCGTTTGGGCTTTGCTGTTGAGTCGCTATAGCAGTCTCGAAGATGTGGTATTCGGCGCGACTTTCTCTGGTCGTCCTCCAGAATTGGTAGGGGCTGAATCGATGTTAGGTTTATTCATTAATACCCTACCAATGCGACTTAAGGTTTCTTCCCAAGCATCACTTTGGTCTTGGCTTAAAGATATCCAAGATCAAAATTTCACGCAACGCGATTATGAATACTGCTCTCAAGGACAAATTCACGAATGGAGTGAAGTACCTGGCTCATTACCCCTTTACGAGAGTCTGCTGGTTTTCCAAAACTATCCAGTCGATTCATCAGCAAAACAGTCTGCAAACCATGACAGAAATCAACCTCAGTCTCGTGCTATTGGCGCACAAACGAAATATGCTCTCACCATTCTAGTTAGCCCAACTTCACAGCTAGAGTTTCGCATTATTTATCAGCGATCGCGTTATGATAATCCAGCTATAACCTTTATTTTGGAACATTTTCAAGCTTTATTGAACAGCATTGTTGACCTTCCAGAGCAGAATCTTGAAACACTAATAGAAAGGATTTCAACAGATCAAATTCCGCAAGTTAGACTGCCTGAGAAACTTGTTCAAAAAGAACCGCGAAATGGCTTTAACGAACCTAAAAATCTCTGTGAATTTCAACTGCTACAAATTTGGGAACAAATTCTAGGCATTCATCCTGTCAGCATACAAGATAACTTCTTTGAACTTGGGGGTCATTCGCTTCTGGCTGTGCGTCTGATGTCCCAGATTCAAAAACACTTCCAGATCAATTTACCTTTATCTATTTTGTTCCAATATCCCACCATCGATCAACTAGCACATTTTCTGGATTCTTCAACAGATTCTTTACCTTGGTCTGCCCTAGTTCCTATCAAAACTAATGGTAATCAACCACCTCTATTCTGTGTTCACCCTGGTGGAGGAAATGTTCTTTGCTATCACCATCTTGCCTATTATTTAAATTCAGACCGCCCATTCTATGGACTACAATCTGTCGGTTTAAATCCTGAAAATCCACCTCATACTAGCATTGAACAAATGGCGAGTCACTATATCCAAGAGTTACAAACTGTTCAACCTCATGGTCCTTATTTTCTCTCTGGCTGGTCTTTTGGTGGCTTAGTAGCTTTTGAGATGGCTCAACAACTTTCTCGTCAAAGTGAACAGATAGCTTTGTTGGCTCTACTAGATACTACTCCTCCTTTTCTCAGTTATAAAGGAGAAGTAGACTATGCTTTTCTATTAGTAGAGTTATTTAAAGATAAACTAGACCTCTGTTTAGAAGAACTGCGGCAATATGAACCAGAGAAGCAAATCTTTTATGTTATAGAACAAGCTAAACAGAAAAATATATTCTTAGAAGGTGTTGACTTTGATCAAGCTCCTCATCTTCTAAAAATTTTACAGATCAACGCTCAAGCCTTACAAAATTACAAGCCTCAATTTTATTCAGGATCAATTGTTCTATTGAAAGCTAGTGAGACTGATGAAGACTTTGAATATCACTGGAGTGAACTAGTGAAAGATATAGAAACTGTTGTAGTTCCTGGTAATCATCTAAACATGGTGTCACCACCTCAGGTTCAAACCTTAGCTCAAAAACTCGAAAATTTTATTGAACAAGCAAGAAATAAATCAATAGACATTTCGTGAAAAAAATCCAAGAAAGCATTCAATCACTCTCAGATATTTTGGGTGAAATTGAAAATGGTTCAGTTTATTTGAAATTAAATTGTGAGGAACTGCAGTATGGCTACTTCTAATCAGATTAAATCCAAGGTGTGGGAAAACAAGCAAGAGTATTCCTTAAATACAGAATCTTTAAGAATGCTCTTAGAAAACCGAATTCCTTTAATTCGGCTAAAAGAATTTGCTACACCACAAGAGTGTGAGAGTTTAGTAGCTCAAGCTGAATTGTTCAACTTTGACTGCTATCAAGATGTGAATCCCAAGATTGAGCGGATTGGCATCACAGTATTTGAATATAATCGCATTAGTAAAACAGCTTATTTTCAAGCAGTAGAACGCACAACTAAATTAAGAGACTGCATTATGGCAGCGTCTTTCAATCCATTAGAACGCTTAATGGTAAAAATTCGACAGTGTACAAGCGCGACTGTGCGAATTGCTTCAGAACCCTTCTATGGTAGTTATTATGCAGGACTGATCAGAAAAATAGAGCAGGGTACTCAACTTCATATTGATTATGCCCCGTTAGAACAATCTGAATGGGAAGTTGGTACAGTGATTTCTCAGCTTTCCTGGAATTTGTACTTAAAATTTTCTCCTAATAGTCATGGCAAAACACGCGTTTGTGATCGCCAGTGGCAACCAGGAGATGACCAATATAAACTCGATTCCTACGGCTATAGTGATACAGTAATTGCAGATGCAGATACGATCGCTTTCCAACCTTATGTAGGAGATGTATTCATTTTCAATACACGCAATTTTCACACTGTTGAGCCGATGGATGGACAACGTGTGACTTTCACTTCCGCGATTGGATTACTACCTAACGGTGAAATTATTTTGTGGTCTTGAAGCTGGTAAATAAAAAGTAGGAAGCAATTTGGTAAACATAGTGAGGAAGTGATTCATGCCTTTAGCAGCTGTGATGACTGCGCCTAACCACCCAGTTGAAGTGCAACAATTACCAGACCCGATTATAGAAAAGGGTGGAATCATTATTGAAACCTTATATAGTGAAGTTTGTGGAACTGATGTACATTTACTACGTGGGCATCTACAGGGAGTACCATATCCAATCATCCCTGGACACTTCTGTGTTGGTCGTGTGGTAGAAACAGGTGGACTCCTTTGTGATGTCAATGGTAAGTTAATTCAGCCAGGAGACTTCGTCACCTTTCTGGATGTCCACGAAACCTGTTACAACTGCTGGTATTGTCTAGTAGCCAAAGCATCCACTCGCTGTCCACAACGCAAAGTTTATGGTGTCACCTACTCAGCCAAAGAGGGGTTATTGGGTGGTTGGTCTCAACTGATTTACCTTAAACCAGGGGTTAAAGTTCTAACTTTACCTGAAGAAGTCTCACCAAAGCAATTCATTGCTGGGGGATGTGCTTTACCAACTGCACTACACGCTATTGATCGAGCGCAGATTCAAATTGGCGATGTTGTTGTGGTGCAGGGTTGCGGACCTGTGGGTTTAAGTGTGGCAATTTTAGCTTTGCTTTCAGGTGCAGGTAAAGTGATTGTCATTGATAAATTTGAGAGTCGATTATTAGTTGCCAAATCCTTCGGTGTAGATGAAACCCTTGTAATTAAGGCTGACGATCCACGACAACATATTGAGCGGGTTTTGGAATTGACGCACGGACACGGTGCTGATGTCACTATTGAAGCCACAGGTATTCCCATTGCTGTCAAAGAGGGCTTGAATATGACCAGAAATGGAGGTCGCTATGTTATTGTCGGGCATTACACTAATACGGGTGAGATTCTCATCAATCCACACTTGGAAATTAATCTCAAACATATTGATATTCGCGGAACTTGGGGAATTGATTTCAGCCATTTTTACAGAATGATTGAATTACTAAAACGCCATAGTGATTCCAGTAAAAATCTTGTTTGGGAAAGCATAATTACTCGTTCATATACATTAGAAGAAGTTAATCAAGCACTGACGGATGTAGAGCAAGGCTCTGTATTAAAAGCTGTGATTCAGCCTAATATTTAAACGTTTATATCATCAATCAACATGAGGAGTATCTATGAATATCACTGTAGAAACTAAATTTAATCAAACTTCAATCAGTCACATTGAACGTATTCATAAACCTTCGCTAGAGAACTTTAAACACACAGTTCTCTCTTATAAATATCCTGTAATTTTTACGGGTATAGTAGCTGAATGGAAAGCATTTTCTTTATGGTCATTGGATTATTTGAATAGCGTTTTAGGTGAAAAAAAAATTAATGTTCGCGTTTCTGATCATCAAATATTTACCTATGATTCAGAGGCTGGAATATACCCTAGCAAAAAAATGAAGTTTACTGACTTCACGGATTGGATTGTGAATAAAAAAAAAGATAACCAATACTATTACATTCAGCAGTATCCAATTCATACTACCTTCCCTGAACTATTTCCAGATATTACAATTCCAGATTTGATTGATAAAAACTTATCCATCGATACTGCTCGTTGGTTGGGTATTACAGAGAAGGAAATTTCAGATTATATTGATAAATACTTATCTCTGACTACTATTTTCTGGATGAGTACCAATGGCAATATCACGCACTTACATCACGATCCAGTAGAAAGTGTGTTATGTCAAGTGCGTGGTCGAAAGCGAATTTTACTGTTTGAACCAAAACAAAGTTCGTTTCTATATCCTTTTCCTAAAAATTCAAAAGTACCATTTATGAGTCAATTAAATATTGACCAACCTGATATTGATAAATTTCCTCAATTCAGAAATGCAAAATATATAGAGTGTATCCTAGAACCAGGTGAAATACTATTTTTTCCCTCTTTTTGGTGGCATCAAGTCTACTCTCTTGATGAGCTAAATATTTCTGTTAGTTTCGTTTGGAATACAAAATTGAAAAAGTTTTTTAGACGAAAGATTTTTAAAGAAAACAAATAAATTCAAAAAACTTAGTTTTCATCGATGAGAAAGGTATCAGAAACTACTATTGGCTTGAATAACAGGGAGAAGATATGCTCACAGATTTAAAAATTGCCTTTATCGGGGGTGGCACGATGGGCGAAATGATAATTAATAGATTGTTATCAACAAAAACTGTTGAAAAATCTGAGCGAATAATTGTCAGCGATCCACTGTCTGCACAATGCCTTCATTTGGAAAAAGAATATGGAGTACGTACTACCAACTGCAACATAGAAGCGGTACAAGGCGCATCTATTGTGATATTGGCGGTGAAACCGCAGGTTTTGGCAGAGGTTATGGCTATGCTGAAGGGTAAAATTCCACCTGATGCTTTAGTAATTAGTATTGTGGGTGGAGTGAGTATTTTATCTCTGTGCCAAGGGTTGAATCATGCTGCTGTTGTTCGGACAATGCCGAATATTGCAGTACAAGTTGGCCATGGGACTACGGTGTGGAGTCTATCATCAACTGTGACGGAGATACAGCGATCGCATACTCAAGTCATTCTACAAGCATTAGGCAAAGATTTTGCGACTCAAAATGAACATTACCTTGATATGGCAACGGCGCTGAGTAGCGCGGGGACTGGATTTGCATTTTTGTACATCGAAGCGATGATTGATGCTGGGGTGAGGATGGGTTTAACTCGGACACAAGCCCAAGAACTAACATTGCATACGATTGCTGGTAGTGTAGAACTTATGTTTCACACGAGTGAACATCCAGCAGTCTTACGCAACAAGGTAACTAGTCCTGGGGGAGTGACTGCTGCTGGTCTTTACGAGTTAGAAAAAGGTGGTATGCGAACTGTCATTTCTAATGCGGTGCTTGCTGCTTTGAGCCGCACTCAACAATTAGGTAATATGAGTTGAAAAAGTATACTCGACTGCAAAGATAAATTTGAGTTACAAGTCCTGAGCAGAGGTTTATCATTCCCTACTTATTACTGATTATTCAGCAGAAAAAAGTAATAAGATTGATAAAATATTTTAGTTGAATCCCAAAATATGCCAACCCAAGTTGTTCAAGCCCAATCCTCAACAAATGCTTTCACAGACTTTATCCGATTCTGGAAAGATGTAGCAGCCATTGCTGTCCCTTATTGGTATCCAACTAAGCCAGGGGAAAGAGCTTTTTCAGATGTAATTCGTGCTTGGGGAATGCTTCTTCTCCTAATATTGCTAATAATCGCCCTTGTAAGTGCAAATACTTTTAATAGTTTTATTCATCGCTACCTTATCGATGTCATCATTCAAGAGAAAGATTATTCTAAATTTACTTATACTATATCATTTTATGCTGTAGGACTTGTCTTGATAACGCTTTTAGTAGGATTTTCTAAATGGATTAGAAAACAAATTGCCGTTGATTGGTACAAATGGCTTAATAAGAAAATTTTAAATCAATATTTTAACAACCGTGCTTATTATAAAGTTAATTTTAAAGCCGATATTGATAACCCAGATCAACGTTTATCCCAAGAAATTGAACCAATTACCAGTAATGCTCTCAGTTTTTCAACTACTTTCCTAGAAAAAATACTGGAAATGACGACTTTTTTAATAATTGTCTGGTCAATTTCCCAACAAGTAGCTGTTGCTCTGCTTGCCTATACAATTATAGGTAACTTAATTGCTATTTACTTAAATCAAGAATTGATTAAAATTAATCAGGCGGAACTCGAATCTAAAGCCGATTATAGTTATTCTCTGACTCATGTTCGCAATCACGCTGAGTCAATAGCTTTTTTTCAAGGAGAAAAACAGGAACTGAATATAATAGAACGCCGATTTAGTAATTTCATAAAAAATACTAAAAACAAGATTAATTGGGAGAGAAGTCAGGACATTTTTAACAGAGGATATCGGGCTGCTATCGAATTTTTCACACTCTTAGTACTTGGACCTTTATTTATTAGAGGTGAAATTGATTTCGGACAAATTGGACAAGCTACTACAGCTTGCTATTTTTTTGCTGGCGCTTTGGAAGAATTAATACGTGAATTTGGCACTTCTGGAAGATTTTCTAGTTACGTTGAGCGTTTATCTGAGTTCTCAGAGGCGCTAGAAGCAGTGACGAAACAACCAGAGAATGTGAGTATTATTAAAACAATAGAAAATAATCATTTTGCTTTTGAGAATGTCACGTTACAAACGCCTAACTATGAGCAGGTCATTGTCGAAGATTTATCACTCGCTGTTCAACCTGGAGAAGGTTTATTAATAGTGGGACCTAGTGGTCGAGGTAAAAGTTCTCTGTTAAGAGCGATCGCTGGTTTGTGGAACGCAGGAACTGGTCGTCTGGTAAGACCATCGTTAGAAGAAGTTTTATTTTTGCCCCAACGTCCTTATATAATCTTAGGAACTCTGCGCGAACAGTTACTTTATCCTAATACAAATCGTCAAATGAGCGATGCAGAACTCAAAGAAGTTTTGCAACAAGTCAATCTGCAAAACTTACTTAGTCGAGTCGATGGCTTTGATACAGAAGTTCCTTGGGAGAACATATTATCCTTGGGAGAACAACAACGTCTAGCATTCGCACGACTAATAGTTACTCATCCTAGTTTCACGATATTAGATGAAGCAACAAGTGCTTTGGATTTGAAGAATGAAGGACACTTATATCAACAGTTACAAGAGACAAAAACAACTTTTATCAGTGTTGGACATCGAGAAAGTCTATTTAATTATCATCAATGGGTTCTAGAACTTTCACAAGATTCTAGTTGGCAACTTGTGACCGTGCAGGATTATCGAACTCAAAAAGCACAAGAAATTGTCACTAATTCCCCTGAAAAAGCTCAAATCACAATAGATGATTCTCCCAAGAATGAATCCCAAATCCAGCAAGAAATAGCAGCAGAAATAGGGACAATTGAAGGGCTTTCTCATAAAGAAATCCAGATATTAACAAACTATTCAGTTAGCACCGTTAGAAGCAAGGCAAGCAAAGGTCAATCCATCACTACTAAGGACGGCTTAACTTACTACTATAATAAAGACCCAAAGGTCTTGAAATGGGTGAGAGTTTAGTACCATACTTAGCAGCAACTTCACCAGTGGCATGTTTCCTTAACCCGCTTTTGTCAATAATTAGGGGTGTAAGGGGAGCCAGTGCACAGGCTAAGTTTCCCGCAAAGCGAACCTTCGGTTCGCTTTGCGACTTGTTGCAAGAGCGTCTGGGCAGGAGTTAGCACAAGCGCGTTGTAGGGGGAGTAATTGGTAGGAGTTCAAAATCTTATCTAGCGCAATATTTTCAATAGTGATACCAAATCCGGGTCAATGACCCCCTTTTCCATTAGTCCGCGTAGGCGGTGAGTAAGCGCGCTCTTGGTAGGGTTTCCAACGCACGTTTTCGGGGGAAGCTTCCCCCGAAAAGCTGCCGCCCCGTTGTAGCAACTGGCGTGCGACTTCCAGTCGCCAGGATCAAAAGGGGGTTACAAAAGCGGATTTAGTATGAATGATTAGTCAAGCAATTAGACAATCTCCTCGCTTAACGAGCACCCGCTACATACCAGGCTTGATATGATTTGTCGTTTTGTTAAGAAAGGTTAAAATCTCAGGCAAGAGAGTTACAAAAATTCACAGTGTATTTTGAGAAGAGTTTGCAAGAAGTCTGATACGATAGACCCAAAGATAATTGAGATTATTCTTCATTAAGACAGATGCGTATTCCAGTTGTTTTGACAATTTTTCAGGAGAGAAAGTCATGACTAACATGGCTGTTCAAACTCCTATGTTGATTCCTTGGTGGTCAGCGAATACCTGGTTCACCAACCTCTCAGGCCGACTTTTAGCTGCGGATATTGCTCATGCAGGCAAGATTTGTCTTATGGGCAGGAGCGATAACCTTGTTTGAACTGGTTCCCTTCAATACTGCACAACCAATGTACGACCAGGGCTTGATTCTCTTTTTGCCGCACCTGGTAAGCCTAAGTTAAGGAGCCACTGCCCTTCGGGTATGCCTCCGGCACGGGCTTTGCCGAACGCAGTCGCCTAGGTCGGGAGAGCCGTCATTCGCGCTGTCTCACCGTGCGCGGGTTCCCCGCGTTGAGGCATGTGGCGTGAGCCAGTTAGGTGGTGAGCCAGTCGCGCCCGAGAGCGGGAAACCCTTTCCTCAACTCAAAAGCCAACTGGCAATCAACAAAAAAGGTTGATGATTATTAGCAACAACTTATCAAGATAAAAGCAATGCAAACATACGGTAATCGAAACGTCAAATATGATTGGTGGGCTGGTAACGCTCGCTTCGTTAATCTCTCTGGCTTATTTATCGGCGCACATGTGGCGCAAGCTGCACTAACAACTCTCTGGGCGGGTGCATTTACTTGGTTTGAACTCTCTCGATACAACCCTGCGGTACCGATGGGTGAGCAAGGGCTGATTTTGCTGCCCCACTTAGCGACTTTAGGCTTTGGTGTGGGAGAAGGCGGTCAGGTAGTGAATACTTACCCCTATTTCGTGATTGGGGTTTTGCACCTTATCTCATCTGCTGTTTTGGGTGCAGGTGCGCTCTTCCATACCTTCAAAGGTCCTCGGAACTTGAAAGACGCCTCTGGTCGCGCTCGTAAATTTCACTTTGAATGGGATGATCCCAAAAAACTCAGCTTTATCTTAGGACATCACTTGATTTTCTTGGGAGTAGGGGCTTTACTACTCGCGGGGAAAGCAATGTTCTGGGGAGGACTCTACGACTCCACAATTCATGATGTCCGACTCGTGAGTGAGCCTACCCTCAACCCATTTGTTATCTACGGCTATCAAACCCACTTTGCCAGCGTTAACAACTTAGAAGATTTAGTTGGCGGTCATATATATGTGGGTTTTCTGCTCATTGGTGGAGGTATTTGGCACATCCTTACACAGCCTGCTGCTTGGGCGAAAAAGCTTTTAATCTTCTCTGGTGAAGCCATTCTTTCCTACTCTTTGGGTGGTATTGCCTTAGCAGGATTTGTTGCAGCTTACTTTTGTGCGGTGAACACCTTAGCCTATCCCGTGGAATTTTACGGTCCTGTTTTAGAACTCAAATTCGGCGTAACGCCCTATTTTGCCGATAGCGTCAAGTTGGCGAATGGCGCGTACACGTCTCGTGCTTGGTTGGCAAACGCCCACTTCTTCTTAGCTTTCTTCTTCTTGCAAGGACATCTGTGGCACGCACTGCGAGCCATTGGCGTTGACTTCAAACAAGTTGAAAAAGCATTAAATGCTGTTGGTAGTGATACTGCTAGCAGCGAATCGTAAAACTTTATAGATTGTAAGATTTCGGTAGTACTGGTGGGCATTGCCCATGCCCACCTTACTTCACTTCAACAGGTAATTTTTGGGTCAGACACCAGTCATTTAGATTCCCAAAATCTCAGAATGTTCACAAAGGAATTTAATTGTGGCAATTTCTACTGATAAAACCTTTGCAGCATACACAGATTCCCCCTGGTTAATTGGTAATGCTCGTTTAATTGACTTATCTGGTCTGCTTTTGGGCGCTCACGTGGCTCACGCAGGCTTGATTATGTTTTGGGTAGGATCAACGACCATATTAGAAGTGGTACGGTTTATCCCAGGCATACCAATGTATGAGCAGGGACTCACTTTGTTACCCCACTTGGCAACTTTAGGGTGGGGAGTAGGTGCTGGGGGTGAAGTTGTCGATACTTATCCTTACTTTGTCATTGGAATGTTGCATTTAGTCGCATCTGCTGTTTTGGGCGCAGGGGGACTTTTTCATGTGTTTCGCGCCCCAGCTATCTTGAAGGATGCTGGAGGACGGGCAGCAAAATTTCATTATGAATGGAACGATCGCAAGAAATTGGGTTTCATCTTAGGTCATCATCTGATTTTTCTAGGTTTTGGTGCATTGCTACTGGTGCTCAAAGCAATGTTTTTTGGTGGAATTTATGACACCAACATTGGAAATGTCCACCTGATTACCAATCCTACTCTTGACCCAAAGACAATCTTCGGCTACTTAGTTGGCATAAAAGATAGCACCAGGACACTTTTAGGAATGGCAAGTGTTGACAACTTAGAAGATGTTATCGGTGGTCACATTTGGATAAGTTTAATTTTAATTGCGGGTGGTGCCTGGCACATTCTTGTGGCACCTTTTGGTTGGGTTCGGCGAATTTTCCCAATTGCAAATGGTGAAGAAATTCTTTCCTACAGTTTACTAGGTTTGGCTTTGATGGGTTTTATTTCTGCCGTGTTTGTTGGGTATAACACGACAGTTTTTCCGCCAGAGTTTTACGGTAAAGACCGTCTTGGTTCAGCAGATATCCAGTTCTTTTTGGGTGTATTGGCGTTTTCAGGTTTTGTTTGGCATTATTGGCGATCGCGTCAGCAACTAGGGGTGTAGGGGGGTAAGGGTATAGGGGTGTAAGGGATACAATCAGTGGGGGCACCGGATCCTTTCGGTTCCGAGGTAGGGGTGCACCACAAAGAAAACCCTTCCTTCTCCACGCCACATGCCTCAAGTCGCAAAGCTCGCCGGACGGAAGATTCCGCCCGGCAACGCCAGACGCCTCAACGGGGGGAACCCCCGCACGGCGCTGGCTCGACTTTGCGGGAAACCCGCCCACGGTGAGACAGCGCGAATGACGGCTCTCCCGACCTAGGCGACTGCGTTCGGCAAAGCCCGTGCCGGAGGCATACCCGAAGGGCAGTGGCTCCCCTACACCCCTACACCCCTATACCCCTTCTTGGTCAAGCGTGACCTTAATGGATTTTTTCTCAACTACAGCTAAATAAATGTTTCATGCCTGTAGTTACCAGGAGTTAGCTGCAGGCAATTTTTTGAGGTTATTTTTGGGGCTTTACAATTATGCTTACACTTTTTTGCGCTGTATCGGGATGGGCTATTCTGATGTTCTTGATTTGGAATGTCTGGATAACTTTGAAAACAGGAGCAAGTCATCTCAAAACTTTGCACCAAATTCCTTGCTCTGGTTGTGAATATTTTACCAATGACTACCGCCTCAAGTGCACAGTTAACCCAGTGAAAGCATGTTCCCTAGAAGCACTCGGCTGTCTTGACTTTGAACCAAAGACCGATTGTTGTAATGCTAACCAAAAGCGACCCAGAAAGCTGTGTAAATAGCAAAAATCTTAAAAGATGCCAAGTAAATACGCCTTAGCTTACCGGGACTGTCAGGATTGGGAAGTAAAGAGTAAAAGATAATTTCTTTTGACTTTCTCCCTTTGTTTAGTCTCCGATAACAGGAGGTTTCATCTTGACTAGGCTAAAAGTTGGTATTAATGGATTTGGTCGTATTGGGCGTCTTGTGTTTCGCGCTGGGATCGACAACCCTAACATTGAGTTTGTCGGGATTAACGACTTGGTACCACCTGATAATCTCGCTTACCTACTAAAGTACGACTCAACTCATGGAACCTATAAGGGCAATGTTGAGGCAAAGGATGATGGTATCGTTGTCAATGGACAGTTCATTCCTTGTGTCTCAATCAGGAATCCAGCAGAATTGCCCTGGGGTAAATTGAGTGCAGATTATGTAGTTGAATCTACAGGTCTTTTCACTAACCATGAAGGAGCTGCGAACCACCTCAAAGCAGGAGCAAAGCGGGTTATCATTTCAGCTCCCACCAAAGACCCAGACCGAGTTCCTACTTTACTAGTAGGTGTTAATCATCACCTATTTGACCCCGCAAAAGACACCATCGTTTCCAATGCCAGCTGTACCACAAACTGTTTGGCTCCCGTTGCTAAAGTCATCAACGATAACTTTGGGTTAACCGAAGGGCTGATGACCACAGTTCACGCCATGACCGCCACTCAACCTACTGTAGACGGTCCGAGTAAGAAGGACTGGCGAGGAGGTCGCGGTGCGGCGCAGAACATTATTCCTTCCTCTACAGGCGCAGCAAAAGCAGTCGCACTCGTTTTGCCAGAGTTAAAAGGTAAGTTGACTGGTATGGCATTTCGGGTTCCTACCCCTGATGTTTCGGTAGTCGATTTAACCTTTAAAACTGCCAAAGCTACTAGCTACAAAGACATTTGTGCTGCCATGAAGCAAGCTTCGCAAGGAGAGCTAAAAGGTATTTTAGGCTACACAGAAGACGAAGTTGTTTCCACAGATTTTCAGGGCGATGTTCGTTCTAGCATCTTTGATGCGGGTGCAGGTATTGAACTCAACTCTAACTTCTTTAAGGTTGTTGCTTGGTATGACAACGAGTGGGGTTACTCGAATCGTGTTATTGACCTCATGTTGTCCATCGCACAGAAGGAAGGTCTTTTGGAGCGTGTACTTGCTACTGTTGCTTAACAGTTAATAGTTAACAGTTATCAGTTATCAGTAACAACTAATAACTGATAACTATCATTAATCAGCACTGGAACTCGCGACAACAACGGAAAGCAAAAATACCGGGCGAAGTGTAGCGGTTCCTCTTAGGAACGTCCGATTGGCAGCGATGCTCCGGAGGAGCCACCAAAGGCGATTGCGCAAAGCGCAGACGCCAGAGGCGTATCGCCACCCATTATGAATGAAAGAAACATTCTTTCCGTGTTAAGCGTTCCCTGTTAAGCGTTCCCTATTCCCTATTAAGCATCTTTCTTGAAAACTAGTGCCACACAATTCACTCATGAAAATACTATTTTTTAACCAATTTCCAAAGCTGTAACTTTTTCGGGTAAATATTCTCCTCTATCTTGTAATTCTGCTCGTTCTCAAGCTTGGATCGCACTGCTTCCAGGTAAGAATTGTGGGAAGGGTTGTATAGAAACACATCTCTGAAATTATTAGGAATTTGCGGTACCTTTGATTCATTGATCAATTCAAAGCGTACTTTTGGATCAATTTGGTCAATCAGAGAGAATTTATCAGCTAGAAGAGACCAACTTCCCTGACAGGAACTCATCACAAGTGGCTGACTAGATTTGTTGATAATGTCAACCACTTGGGGAGTATAAATGTTTTGATACTTAAGCCACCAAGTTTTTGCTTCAGAACTACTTACACAGGATAGGACTCCAGATGTCAGCAGCACAACCATAACAACTTGCCAAAGCTTTTGTTTCCAGATGTTAACAGAGATGGGAATAATTTGAGTGGCTAGGAGATAAGCAACAGCTAGCTGAATACCTAAATAGAAAGGGATTAAATACCGGGGGGTTTGCGATCGCACCCCTCCAAGAATTAAATCCGGTATTGTTAAAGGTAGCGCTGTCACGCCAATCAATGTTAAGACAAACAACCAAACCCGCTTTGGAGTTTTAAGACAAAGAAAAGAAATCGAATATCCTACCAAAATTAAGATAAAAGGAATCAATAATTTGGTTAGAATTTTCAATTTAGGTTCATGCTCGTAACTGCCTAAATCGTAGCCAAAATCTATGAAAAAATAACTAAGGTTAATAATCCAGTTTTTCATTAAAGTTAACTGGGAAACTTTATCAGATGTCCAGCGTGTTGTATTCTGAGCTTGTGCAAAATTAATAATAATAACCAAAAGCCAGGGTGTGAAGGCTAAAAACCCTAATAAAGAGGCAAGCAGATAAGCAATAACCGTCTTAGTGAATCGAAACTTTTCAGTTGCAACTACATAGATACCATGAGCAATTGTCACCAACGCAGAAAACACAAATGTATACAGCCCTAATACCATACTAACTGCATACATTGCCCAACTGAGCTTTGTTTTTAGTCGCATTGCTCGTAATAATGTTGCGCTTGACAGCAAAATTGTTGAAGTCCACAAACTGTACTCTCGCGCTTCCTGTGCGTATAGCACATGAAATGGCGACACAGCTACCAGTGCAATCGCTACCCATCCCACAAGCGACGAATCAAATAATTCCAGACATAACCAGTAGATGCAAGGGAACACCAACAAGCTACTCAGGGCAGAGAAACTTCTTATTACCGCCACTGAACTACCAAACCATTGCACCCAAAATCGCGTGATTACGTAATATAATGGCGGATGCTGAGGATCTTCTACTGCTAAAGATTTAAGAGTATCTGTTAAGGTTTTCTCTGAAGTGGGATGCTGATACTTCTGTAAATCTTCAACGCCTACTTCTTTACCATTGCAAACTTGCTCGACCACTTCTGACATGGTGTAGCCAAAAATCCGTAATGAGGTAAAAGTCTCATCGTACCAGTAGATTTTTCGGTCAAGATTGACAAAGCGAAAAAACACGCCCAGTATTAATAAGACGATTAGTAAAAACCGTAACCAAGTTGGAGGAAGGACTTTGTTATACATCAGTTCGACCTTCTCATTCTTTTATAAAGAGTGATTGAAAATACAGACTTTCTCTGTCTTTTCAGTTATGTAAGAGATAGCTTTAGTTAAATGTAGCTTTATTTACAAGATACGGGCGTCGTAAATATACGGGATTTTGGTGGCAACTTGGGCAGAAGAAGCTTAAGAAGAACGCAGAACGCACCAACGCATTAAATCCCCCGGATTTTATCCGGGGGATTTAATGCAGACTGAGATTCCTGACTTTGCAAAAGTTGTCGGAAATTTAGTTATTCACGTTTGCGCAGCGTATCTATACGGCTTATGATTTAGGACTGCTATAACTATCATTAATCACCACTAGAACTCGCACCAACAAGAGAAAGTGATTTTCCGATGTCCGTCTGATAAACTTCGTTTAATTCATGAAAATGCTGTTCTACTGTTTTGACTGGTCGCGCCTCTTGCCAAAACTCGGTGAGTAAGTACGGGTTCTCTCGAATAGTACGGAGTTTGTACTCGAAGTCTCCTTGTTTTGAAGGGTCAAAAATGAAAGCTGGATGGCGAACAAACTCTTGTGCGCCTCCTCGATTTGAACAAAGTACTGGCACGCGACAGGCGATAAGTTCAAAAGTGACTTGTGGCAAATTATCTTCCCATTGTGATGGGACAACTCCCAAGTGGATTCCATCCAACATATTGGGAATATTCTCGTATTTGTACCCAGGGTAGAAACGGAAACGGTGAAGAGATTGAGCCAGAGATAATAACCGTCCTTTCTGCTCAATTGACGCTCCCAACTCGACCGAATCATAAATTCGGCTTGCTACAACCAACTCAAGCGAACTTAATTCTTCCTGTGGTAAAGAACGTAGTTCTTCTAACAAGAAGTAGAATCCTTTATCTCTTCTTGCTGGTCCCATATAGATTAATTTAAAGGGCTGCCCTTGAGTATACGTCGCTGGGTTGCTGGGTGGTACTTGAAACTGAGCCGATTGGCTGCCTATATATTTTGTCGTCAATAAAGCTGGGTTCACTCCGTATTGGTTATAAATGGAAGTGGTTCGCTCAGAAACAGATAGCGCAACATCAACATAGCGGTTTATAAGAGAAACGATTTCCTCTCGTCGATAGCGGTACAAATCGGCTTGCCGAGGCATATCTGTACTACTCATCTCAAGAGGTTTGTTCAAGGGAGATTTTGTACGAGTTATCAGTTGATACCAAATTTGGCTGTAGATCCCCCTGTAAATTTTTTTAGCTACAGCCACAGGAAGTGATTGCTGATCCTGACCTAGCAAACTTCCTAAATGATTTAGTTTTCTAAGAGTCAGTTCTAAATCTACATGTATTTTTGTGTCTAGGCAGGAAACACAAGCTCTTCCTTCAAGATAATTTGAGCATGGGCTACTTTCTAATTTCCATAAATTAACTTGAGGGCAAACCGACCAATAGTTATGTAAGCTAAATACCACCCGAGCGCCACTCTCTTTAGCTATCTTAAGGCAAGTAGCAGTTAATCCTTCCAAGTTATGAAAGTGAATAATTTGAAAAGGTCCATGTTCTACTAAAAACTGTTGAAAATATTTTTCTAAATCAGGATTTTCAACGTTTCCTATAGGGTTATCAAAATAAAAGTGAGAAGGGGAGAAAACAGGAGAATTAACTATTGAAAAGGTTGGAACACTAGGATGACGACTGTTACTAACCTGTTTAACGTAAGGTTGTTTACCAAAAAAGGTGTAGTCAACCCCACTATAAAGAAAATTCACTTCATAGTCACTTTGTTGACTAAAATAATCAATCAAACTCCGGCAGTATATTGATACACCTCCCCCTAAAGATGGTTTTCCAAAGTAAGGATCCCAGTTGTAATAAAGAATTTTGTATGACATTTTAGTCTCCAATCATGAAAGTCAGCTTGATAAAGGTAATATCGAAATGACATTAAAAAATAATTTCACTATCGTTTGATTCTGTTTCATATAGCAGTCCTAAATCATAAGCCCTACATCTACGCTACAAAAAACGTAAGATTTTCTCCTCTCTTTCTTGGCGTCCTTGGCGTCTTGGCGGTTCGATAAATTCTCACAACTCATATAGGATTGCTATAGTTGTAAACGGAATCTTTAATTTATGAAAATCAAATTAATTACATGTGGGAGAATAAATGAGCATCTGATGTAGACCAGTCTGCCTTAACTAAAAACTTACAGAAGTTTGGCAAACCAGGATTACCAGTACCAAAAAAGTCACCTCCATCTACAACCACAGATACAGCTTCTTGAATATCATCTAGCGTTTCACTATCTGCATGTGATAGATATATCGAAACTAGATACAAGCCATTCACTAAAGGCAAATTTTCTATGCCACAAAGAATATAGCCTTGATCAGAATTAAGAGTCAGATAATCGTTGGTGAAATTACTCCTTAATAACAAGTCAAAGGTACCTCTTTCATCGGCGAAAGCAATACTTACAACTACATTACTCAGACGCTTTCCTATATAGTTTGAATATCCTACTTCAAAATAGTAATTTTTTCCAGATTGTAAAACTTGCTCTTCATGACCTTTTTCATTCAAGATTCTAAAACTAGAAACTCTGACTCTTCCAGAACCAGTGCGATCTCTTCTCTGGTTTAAGGGTAACTCTTGAGCCAGACTGTAAGACTTTTCTAGGTAAACCCTAACAGCTTCTTCTGAAGTCCCATCTACACACAGTGTGCCTTGTTCAAGAAGAATTCCGCGATCGCACAAAGATTCCACCATACTCATGTTATGAGTCACGAATAAAATAGTTCGCCCTTCCTTCGCCACGTTATTCATCTTTCCCAGACATTTCTTTTGAAATTGCACATCCCCCACTGCTAGTACTTCGTCCACAATCAGGATTTCTGGTTCTAGGTGTGCTGCTATGGCAAAAGCAAGGCGTACGTACATCCCAGATGAATAATGCTTCACAGGAGTATCTAAAAACTTCTCCACTTCTGCAAAAGACACAATTTCATCAAACTTCTTTTTAATCTCAGCCTTGCTCATACCCAAAATAGCACCGTTCAGGAAAATGTTTTCTCGTCCTGTTAATTCTTGGTGAAAACCTGTTCCCACTTCCAACAAACTTGCGACTCTTCCGGTAATTAAAATTTGTCCTGTTGTGGGTTCAGTAATCCGGCTTAAAATCTTTAAAAGAGTTGATTTTCCTGCTCCATTGCGACCGATAATGCCAACAACTTCGCCCTGCTTAATATCAAAAGAAACATTCCTCAACGCCCAAAAATCTTCATGATTTGGGTGGGGTATTTTTTTGCCAAAGGGTGTTAGGAGTTTACGACTGATGGCTTTGGTGGTAGTGGCGATCGCATCCCGCAAAGTACTGTTAGCTCCCCGTTTTTGGTGGCTAATTGTATATTTCTTGCCTAAATTTTCAACCCGGACTACATTATCAGACATACTCTCACTCCCTACTTAAATAACATCTGCAAACGTGCGTTCGGTTTTACGGAAGTACCAAATACCACTGGCAAGAAGCAGAGAAGCCAATCCCATAGATAGAATGAATCCCGGCAAGTAGAGTTTTGACTGCCCGCTCAAAATCGCCCAACGAAAGCCATCAATCACCCCTACCATTGGATTCAAAGAGTAGAGTAAGCGCCACTTTTGCGATATCACGCTGCTACTATAAGCGACTGGAGATACATAAAAGCCAAACTGCACAAGAAACGGTACAATATGGCGGAAATCACGGTACTTGACATTCAGCGCCCCTAACCAAAGCCCCCCTCCAATCGCCACTGCAAAGGCAATCAGAATAAAGAACGGTAGCGTCAAGATACGCCAATCGGGCACAAAGTTATACCAAGCCATCAACGCTAACAGGATGATGCCAGAGATTAGAAAATCTACAAAGCTAACAATCACTGAGCTGACTGGCACAATCAAGCGAGGAAAATAAACTTTGGAAATGAGGTGACTACTATGGATCAAGCTGAGACTGCACTCTGTTAAAGAGCTAGCAAAAAATTGCCAGGGCAGCATTGCTGCAAATACTAAAATAGGGTAGGGCACACCCTCCGAGGGTAACTTCGCGAGATTGCCAAACACCACTGTGGAAATAATCATTGCTAAAAATGGTCGAAGCAAAGCCCAAGCAATCCCAATCACAGTCTGCTTATACCGCACCAAAATATCGCGCCAAGCTAGAAAGTAAAACAGCTCTCGATAGCGCCACAAATCTTTCCAATACAGACTTTCAGTTCGACCGGCTTTGATAAGAGTTTTTGTAGTATCCATTTACAAATAACTGTTGGATGCTAGCTATGTAAACACTATTTAGACTTCTGCAAAGCGGAAAAATTCCTGAGATGGTTTATACATGCCATCACAAAACTTCCGATTTGACGTTGGGTAATCAAATCATGATTTAAACTAACAATTAAACAGGTATTAGACGTATACGCGACATTCACACTTTTGGTTCAAACCTTAATGCAAGAGCGTTATGAAAAAGCTACCTTGATACTGACATAAATTAAACCACTATAAGTAAAATCTCTGCTCCACATGACTTATTTCGTTAAGGTGGCTGATTTAGACTAATCCTCTTTCCTTGAGCCATTCCTTTTAGGAAGGTATTATGGTTAGTTATACCAGTAGGTTTACAGGTATCAAGTCTAGAGAAAAAAATCGAAAGTCTGTATCAGGTAAATTTTTTCGATATTGCCCCCAGTTGGCTAGTTGTATGAATTTGGGTATCCATAAGCTCTGCAGCTTTGCCTAGAGTATTGATATGCTTAAGTATATTGAAAGCTCTTAGTTCCGAGTATATAGCATAATTAAACTTTCAACACACAAATTTGATAAAAATAAGAAATTTCCTAGGAAAACAGAAGCTAGTATTATGAGTCCGGTGAACTGATAAAACCTAACTAGAAACTTTTCATGAGCAACGTTGCGTAGAGCAAAGAGCAGTGGCAGCAATGAGCCTGGTTTTTATCAAATATTTTACGTAAACAACTAACATTTTTTTGAGAAAAGTATCTTGAAAGTCTGAAAATTTATATGTATCAAGTTCTCTTGACAAATTAAAAAGTATCTGAGATTACTTTCAATCTTTACCTACAGTTATATCCAATTACATAGAATTGTAAAATTAGTACATAAAAGTGTATAAATAGGCAGATTGAAAAATCTCTAATATCAAAGTAATTATTACTTAAGGTTTTCTATGGATTCAGGGAGTTGCTTAAAAATATGTCACTTTCCAGTGGATAAAGAATTGGGTTTTAGCTTTTATTGGTAGCTCTTAGAATTCACCCATGTCTGTTAAAGCTCCTAAAACACAATAGTTATGACGACTATATCTATCCCAACAGTCGAGTACCTTCCGATTGCAGACATTTTGATCAATGGTGGTACTCAGTCACGCGTCAAACTCAACTGGGATGTCATTGCAGAATATGCGGAAGCGATAACGTCGGATGCCATCTTTCCCCCAATTTTAGTCTTTTACGACGGCAAGAACTACTGGCTGGCAGACGGTTTCCATCGGCTGCATGCAACTAAAAAAGCTGGGCGTCAGGAGATTGCCGTAGAAATACACCAGGGTAACCGCCGCGACGCTTTGCTGTACTCAGTGGGAGCCAATGCCAATCATGGTTTACGACGTACTAACGCAGATAAACGCCGTGCGGTGAATATAATGCTACAAGATGAGGAGTGGAATCATTGGAGTAATCGCGAGATTGCCAAACGTTGTGGCGTTTCCGAATTTATGGTTCGTCAAATGCGTGAATCTATCTGCGATAAAAACGCAGATACCAAAAAACGCACTGCACAACGCCAAGGAAAAACTTACACACTTGACACCACTCACATTGGCGAGGGAATGACATCGACAAATATTGGAGAATCTTCAAAGCAACATTCGGAGGACGAATGCGAACGGGTGCTTATATGTACAGATAATCCTCAACAAAGTCAATGTGATCACCAAATTGACGTGTTAGTAGGGCAGCCTGATAGTAGCACGTACGTTGCTAATAATGAACAAACTTCCAGCTTTAAAGAGTCGGAGGTACAGCTTTTCAATGGACAATCGTTGACTAATGTACACCAACAACTTGAACATCAGTCTTACGCTACGCCCTCAACAGAAACGATTAACCTTCAAGACATAATAATTAATAAAATTGCAATGGAAATCATACATCTGTCTCCAGAGCAGTTGAGTAAGATCATCTCCACATCTGCTAGCAATGGGCTGAGTAAATTTCATCTCAAAACAATCATTGAAGCAGCTAAACAAGCGCTCAATGAGGGAAACCAACAGGAATACTTTCACAAGAGTTATGCTGTTGTAGGCATGGAGTCACAAGAAACAAAAAGATAGACCTGTGCAGATGCACAATTATAGCTAAACCAAGACAAACTAACCCAATTTTGTCAAATTTTAGATGACTTTTCCCCTATTTCTTGATAAGCTGTCTAATGGAAGCCTCGTAAAGTTTTGCGGGGTTTTTTAGTGTCACGGGGTCTAACACGTAAAAATTTTGGCAGCCTTATTACTACGAGTACTCGTCTTGGAACACTAATTAACCAAACAAAGGCTGCCTGATTT
>NZ_CAWPKW010000361.1:0-1344 GCF_963888615.1 Brasilonema octagenarum UFV-OR1
GAAACGAGGAGAAGAATCCCAAGAACCACCCCGCAATATTCGATATTCAGAATTTCCATCATTCATCCATGAACTTCCATCTAATGGTGCGCCTTGATAGTCTTCGTGTTGATAGTCCTCACACCATTCCCAGACTAACCCATGCATATCGCATAGTCCGAAGGTATTAGGTGGAAAAATACCAACCTGGGTTGTCTGTTGTTTATAAATTTCATTGGCGTCTTCTCCACAATAGTTTGCCAGATGTGTTGTGATTGTTGCACCAAAATGGAATGGGGTTTTTGTTCTAGCGCGACAAGCATATTCCCACTCGGCTTCACTGGGTAAGCGATATATTCGTCCTGTTTGCTGCGATAGTCGCGCACAAAACTCTTGTGCATCACGCCAGGAAACTAGCTCTACAGGTAAGTTATCTCCTTTAAAATAGGATGGTTCTAAATCAAGTTCGCGTTGAATTTTTGGAAATTCTGCAACCACTCTCCACTGCGCCTGAGTGATAGGATAACGACTCATAAAGAAAGATTTTACAGTGACTAAATGTTGGGGACGCTCATCTTCATCAGATTCAAATTCTTCTTTGGGTGCTCCCATTGAAAATTTCCCATCTGGGATGCAAAGCATTTCTAGGCAAACTTCATTGTCCAAACTTTCTAGAAAGTACTTTCCCTGTTCCGTGCACCGTTTGGTTTCTCTACCTTGTGCATTCACAGTCACCACTTCAAAATCGAAAGTTGTGGTGTCTGGAATGAACAAAGTTGATGACTTCGCTGAGATATTTTTTACAGATTCATCGTTTAACTTTGGAGAAGAAATATCTACATCTCCATCCCAACTGCGACGATAAAAGTAAGTTGGTAATTGTTTTTTATCTAAACTGGCAAATTGCCGTTTGACTTTTTCAGCAATTACCTCCATATTTGGAGGCCAAGATTCCAAAGCTTCCTGTTCAAGTACCTCTCTGACTGCTTGAGAGAAATATCCTGTTTGACTTTTAGTGTTAACCTTTGCTGTTTCTCCTTCTCTGGTGGCAAGCAATACAAACTGTTGAATGTCTTGCCTGGGGCTACCACTAGAAAATTCTTTACCCTTGAAGTTCGTTGGTCTTCCTTTCGACTCCAAAACATAATTGGCACAGGCATCAACCATGCAAATATGATTCCGAATCCCAAACCAATCGGAAGCTAATAAAAGGAGCAAAGAATTCAAATCTAGGTTTCGCCAATTTTGAGATGTGGCATCAGCACAAAATAGCCTGCGTTCTCGTTCGGAGGTAAGCAACCCATGTCCCACCCAAAAAATAAAGAGCAAATCTCCTTTTTTTTTGGATAAAAAATTCTCAATTAT
>NZ_CAWPKW010000362.1:0-1334 GCF_963888615.1 Brasilonema octagenarum UFV-OR1
GCACGACGTTCATCATTTAAATCCAGACGGTTACAAGTAGCTCGATCTGTAGGTGTGATGCCGATCATTTTAGTACCGTCTGCTGTCCAGATAAAGTGTTCAGACCAATTTTGCTGACGAGGATTAAATAAGGAGACTTCTTGCTGAGTTTGAGGGTCTATTCCAATTATAAAATTATAGTGCCGTTCATTACAGCGACGACAGGCTAAAGCCAAATTATCTGCATCGTCGGAACCCCCCAAAGACTTCGGCATTATATGGTCGATTGTGAGGGGAGATGTACTGAGAAATTCAGGATAATGGCAGTATTCGCATCGAAAATCAGCGCGTTGTCGTACAAATTCTTGGATAGTATTAGGAATAGTCACGACTGAGATGCAGTTATAGCATTGATGTAGCTGAAAATCATGTCTAATGTCAGCAATGGCATCCAATATGTCTTGAATAAATTCTGAAAGTTGTCGTTTAGTCATACATAAACGACTTCCGATAACACTCGCTCCCAGATTCTTGGCTTTAAACCGTTTTGCGTCACTATATCAACTTTCATACCGATAGCTTCGCTGCTGCGCTCTGCGCAGATCGCACTACTAAGATAGTCGCGTAGCTCTACCAGCTTAAATAAAGTAGGTGCTCGATCATAGTCAATGAGTACATCAACATCACTTTCCTGTGTCTGTTCACCACGAGCGTAAGAACCAAAGATGCCTAGCTGAGTGATATGATAGTGCTCCTGCAACAGCTGTTTATTTTGTCTGAGAATTTGCTTAATTTCCTCCAACGTTTTCATCTTCAAAAGTTTTACTCCAAACTTATCTCAAAGGCGATTCTATAAGGATAAACAATGCTTTGAAATATAGTAAACCAGGTGTTAGAACTTCCTGCTGGTTCTGCTGCTAAATTAGGTATTAACCAAGGAATGACCTTTACCATTGCTAAAATATTGCCGTATGGACATTACAATAATCAACACTGACGGTCATATCGCTATTCCTCCCAATATTCAAGAACAGCTTGGACTTCTACCTGGCACAGCAATTCAGCTCGAAGTCATCGGTGATACGCTTCATCTTCGTAAGCAACCAACTTCAAGTCAGGGAGCACAACTCATTGCTGCCATACGTGGTAAAGCTACCAGAGAATTGAGAACTGACGAGATTATGCAACTTACCCGCGAAACCTATGACTGACATTCTGGTTGATAGCAACGTTATCCTGGATGTTTTGACCGAAGACCCCCAGTGGTTTGATTGGTCATCTCAAATGCTAACAGAATACGCTAATCGGGAAAATCTGGTAATTAACCCCATCATTTACGCTGAAATCTCCATTGG
>NZ_CAWPKW010000363.1:0-26468 GCF_963888615.1 Brasilonema octagenarum UFV-OR1
TTCCCCCCGTTGTAGCACCTGGCGTGAGGGATGCCCGACAGGGCAGGGTGAGGTTAAAAGTAGGATCTTCCTACTATGGACAAGTTAAGGGATTTTGTTCCTAAGGAGTTTGTAATGAGCGCTTAACTACCTTGAGTCTAGGAGTAAGAACTTTGGACTTGATAAGCAACAGCAAGCGCCGATAGCGGTGAAAACCTTGTATTGCCTTTTGGACAGGTGGAGAACTTTGGGCGACTGATCCCTCAAACCATAAACCCTGATTATAAGCAAATCTTGCAGTCAAAAAAGATTTAGCAACATTTACCCAAGAGTAAGATTGAGCAAGAGAATTAGTATTCTCACTATGACCTGCTTCCCAAGGAAAATCTCCCCAAGCCTTCGCCTCTGTATAAGAAGGGTTTAACCAAAATGACTGAAGCACATCTGCAGAAGCTTCACGCACATCTGCCCACGGATTCACTAAGTTTGAATCAAGTAACAGATTCTCTGTAAAAGAGTAAACTGCCTTCCTGACAACTGGTAGTCCCCAGTCGATAATCCTTTGATTATGTTCTTCCTTGAAAACTGGTCGAACTTGATCCCCTTCCTCCATGAAGCCAAGCACGGTACCATGATCTGCACTACAAAACATTTCCAAAGGAACAATACCCAACTCAGGTAAAACATCTTTAAAGCCAGTTCTTGTCCGTTGATCAAAGAAATAGCCTTTCTTAGAGTCAGATTGATTTCCCTTGGAATTACTTTTGAGGCCGTAAAATAAACCCACATCAAGTGTGGCACCGTTGGCATTGACAAGTGCCGCTAACGAATCATATGAACTGCCAAACCAACCAACATCAACTAATCCCTTTGGCGTTGAGTCAAGCACTCCCTCTTGTTCTAGATATTTCATCAGAACTTGTTTCTTCTGTTGTGCTTTCTGAAGAATGAGGTCACTGACTTCAGGTTTGTCAAGGACTGGGTGCAACAGCTGTACCTCTTGTGGACTGAGAATTCGCAACCAATCTTCTTCTTTGAATCCAACAGCAGCCAAGCTATCACGAATCTCTTGGGGAGCAATAGAAACCCGCGCCAGAAAATCTTGAATAGATAGGGTACTTGTGCCATCCAAAATCCAGCTTGGTCTTTTCAGCATCTCCAATGCCTGCTGTTGATCAAGACTGACGACTGCTGGCAGATTCCACGATAATCTACTGCCATAGATATAGCGAAGTTCGCAAGGAAAGTTGAGCTTGGCGACTAATCTACGCGCTATTTCCAGCAAAACTTGACCATCTCTCGACACAAAGTAGAGCCGTTTTAAACCCATCCGCTGAGCCTGTTGGAGTATCCAGAGAACATAGCCGACTAATGTCGGGGCTACCACACCTGCAGCGGCATCACGCAAAGCCTCTTCTTTTGATGATGATACCGGAACTTGCAAGCGCACTAGTCTGGAGGCACCAGCCATAGCAGAAGATAAACCCTCTGTCGCATAGGAATGTGACTCTAGTTTTTGCTCATATCGATTCAAGTTGCCTTCGGAAAAATGTTGAGCTTTCAACCCAACTTTTTTAGCCCCCTGAACATCAATACGCAAATCATTACCATAATGAGATACTTCCGCTGGCGAAACACCCTCACGACTGAGCAATTCTCGGAAAAGTTCACCTGTTGCCTTGGATTTTCCGTATTCATAAGATACATACAGTTCATCACCATCCACCCAGAACGAATGACGCATTAACTGGTCTTTGATGAACTCAGCAGGCAAATACATATCGGAGACGAAAACCACACGCTTGTTTTGCTTGCGGGCAGCCTGTATGAGATCTCTTGCAACCGGGATCGGGCGAATCAGCTCAGATTCCAAGGCACATTCAATGTGCATGATTTTTTCGCATTGCTCATCAGTGAGTCGCAGGGCGATCGCAACTTCCGTGTAGATTTGCTGCAAAGAATATTTTTCACCCACATTGCTGTATGCCCGGAACTCAGCTGTAGTGCGAGCATGAACGAAGGCTTCAGGTGTACAGTGAATCAGAGATTGATTGGCTAATCGCTTACCTAGCAAAAGAAAGAACGCTTTTGGTGTTCCCACAGTTCGTGTCAGAACGGTGTCGAAAACGTCAAATGAGGAGATTTGCATTGTGTTGTGTTAATGTATTCGTTTTTAGTAAAAATTAGCTAAAAGGATGTTTTATAAGTATTGTTTGAAACACACCGATCTTCAAGATCTCCTTAGATCCTTTTGGGAAACGAGGTAAAATTCCCCCCTTGGGAAGGGGGATTTAGGGGGATCTACGACAATTTTGTATACTCAATTAAACTTTCCAAACATCCTCTAATGAACACCAATTCTATGGATCATCAAGTTAAGGCTAAATTAAACCAAAACTTGTGTCTGACATCCCTAACATAATGTCTTAAAGCAATTTCTTTACTAGCAAATTTATCTGGATAAATAAATTGGTCTTCTACATTGAGAACATATCGTTGCGAGCACAAAGGCTTGCCATGATTCTGGTGGATTGTCAGATGCACCACTGTTTGTTCAGTAAAATACGAGGGAACTCCTTCCATCTTCGCCAAACGTTCAATAGCAAAACTCCAATCCAACTCGTGCTTGAATAAAATAAATCCAGCATTGATTGGATTTAACTTCTCGGAGTCATCGCAAATAATTCTGTCATCTAATGAATTAGAGCAATCAGGTAGATATCTAGTGTATTGATCATCTGAAGTAGCTAACTCAACTAAGTCAATTCCACCTGGGAAAAACAAAATATCTGAATCAGTGTAGATCGTTGGACCATTCACAGGAATTGACATTAATGCCGATAACTTTCTGCCCATTGTATGGTGTTGAGCATATTCAGAAACACATTCAGGCAAGTCGTTTCTAACAAGTTTTTTTAAAGGCACCACCTCAACACAGGGATGTATGCGGCACAGTAAACGACAACTATCATCAGTATAGCTACCATCAGAAATAACAGTGAATTTTTCTGGAATACCTACATAACGGATGAATGACCGAATACTTACCACTTGTTCTGGCAAGTCCCGCTCGCATGATAAAGAATAAATCTTAATTGGAACTTTTCGATTTTGTTTTATAGGAGCTTTGACCAACTTAACAACTATGTCTCTATAAACAGAACGAATAAATTGCCCTTGAAATTTTGCTGTATGATAGCCTATGTTTACCATTTGTTTATCCTTAAAAAAATATAATTTACGACTACAGCTACAGTCATACTTAAGTATATAGATTGGTCGCTGCAATCCTACTTAGGCTGAAACGAGATCAATTTATATTAGACTTTATGGATACTAAATATAAACTCCGGAATGAATTCCTAATAGTTTTTTGATTAGTTTTACCAAATTTCTCTGGTTAGTTAGAGAACGTCTGAATATCAAATTGCATATGTACAATAGATTAATTGCGTGGAAATACATGGTCAATAAAGATTTGTTTTTTTTACATATTTTTTATATTCACCAGACAATATATGTCGCTATTCCTAATTTTATGAGTGACGCATTGACATGAAAGTTATTATATTTTATAATTTAATACTTTTAGTGCTTGTCATCTTAAGCGCTTCGTGTTAACGCTCTCCAGAGTATCCCATTTTGGAAAATACGCCCAGCGAATAGAATTCAAAGGCTATACAAACTGAAGTCTGTGGGCTAAATATGCCGAAATCGAATCCTCCCTAACACTCCCACCCCTTGAAGGATACTCCTAGCAGATTAACGGCGATATGCGAACGCAAGTGCGTGCAGCTTTGCGCAAAGCGCAGACGCATAAAGGCGTATGGCACTCGTTGCTCTAGTTTTCCGTAGAAAGCAGCAATACTTTTTCTAGAAATTAATGCAGTTATCACATGCGAGAAAGCTCTGCTTGTTCTTGCTACCAATGTTTAAAGTTGAGGTGCAGCGTCAAATCTCACCGATGAAACAGACTGATGATAACTTTTTATACTAGAAGTATTTGGATATATATATAGCTCAAGTGTCTGATCTGTGGTTGCACTTGTATCAAAAAAAATGATAATATACCCAAGTTTTGGCAAAGCCAGTCAGAATATCACGAAAAAAATATCAAAGATCCTCCAATCTGTATTTAAATCCTGCTATTTTTATCCTGAAAAGCATTTTGCTACAGGAACTTCTATAGTTGTTTGTACGAATTGGTTACTGAGCAATGACTACTATTGAGCCAAAAAACCAGACAGATATGTCCGATATGCAGGAACAATCATCCTCCTCATCAAGTCAAAAAATGTTGTTATTTACTTTGAAGATCATTGAGTATTTCTTTTTAGCTGCTTTTATTGGTTCAGGTGTTATTACTTTTGTTCTTCCAGACAATCCAAGAGTCGTACTCACTGGATCTATTTCTTTGGCTATCTTTGTTTTTCTGTTCCTCATCAATCAACAAGTGTTTCGGGTTTCTAGTAACGCCGCTTCTAAACTCGATCTACAGAGAAAAGCCGAACTCTATCTAATGAACAGTAACAATCACTCCACAAAGAACCCGATTGCCCCAGCCAGAGAAAAGGCTTTACAGTATTCCCAAGAGTTGATTGACGATTATAAAAAAACTCGAAATCTATCGAGAAATCTTTACTATAGTTTGCAAATCGGAACCATTGTTTTCTCAGGAGTGACACCAATTTTAGTTTTGGTAGACAAATTGGAACCAGGTCAAAGTTTACTGAAGTGGCTACCCGTAATCTTTCCAGCTATTGCCTCCATAGTTGCTAGTGTAGTCACCTCGTTTCCTTTTCAGGAAAATTGGATTTCTGCTAACACGACAGTTGAATCGTTAGAAGCGGAACAAGAAAAATTTGTCTTGGGAATAACTCCATCTTATCGTTGCTATGACTCAGTTGACGAAAGCCAACAACAACAAAAGGCAAAGGAGGCAATAGAAAACTTTATTACTCAAGTGAATAATATTCACCTCAATCAATTGCAAGCAGTGACTGAGAGTCAGAAAAAAGAGGAGAAGACACAGCCAGCAGATCAATCTACCCAGTCAAACTCACAGCAAAGTTAAAAAAATAAAGTAAAAAAAATTGCTTTTGAGAACGAATGGCGTCTAAGTGCCGAGTTATCTTAGGTTAAGTTGTAACTCAATGCACTTAGGCCCTATCTTTTGGCTATGTGAACTAGCTCACTTGCCTGATCAAACAGAAACTTCAAAGAAGAAAACTTCGTCAGTGTACCAATTATTATAGTTACAGCGAAAAAACACTTTTGTTTGTGAGGGTTGACGGTTCATGCGAATTTTACTAGTTTATCCCATTTTTCCCAAAACATTTTGGTCTTATGAGAAAATATTGGCGTTAGTTGACCGCAAAGTTCTCTTACCACCATTGGGTTTGGTGACAGTAGCAGCAATTTTGCCTCAAGAATGGGAGTTTAAGCTAGTTGATCGCAATATCCGCCCAGCGACAGAAGAGGAATGGGCTTGGGCGGATGTGGTCGTCTTTTCTGCGATGATAGTCCAAAAACAAGATTTATTAGAGCAAATTCGCGAAGCAAAGCAACGTGGTAAGTTAGTTGCTGTAGGTGGTCCTTACCCCACCTCAGTTCCTGGGGGAGTTCAAGAAGCTGGTGCAGATTTCCTAATTTTAGATGAAGGGGAAATTACCCTCCCAATGTTTATTGAAGCAATTAAACGAGGTGACACTTCTGGTACATTCCGCGCGACAGAAAAACCAGATGTCACTACAACCCCAGTACCCCGTTTTGATTTGCTAGAGTTTGACGCTTACGATATGATGTCAGTTCAGTTTTCGCGGGGTTGTCCTTTCCAGTGCGAATTTTGTGACATTATTGTTCTTTATGGACGCAAACCTCGCACCAAAACTCCTGCACAACTCTTGGCAGAGTTAGATTACCTCTATAAGCTGGGTTGGCGGCGTGGTATTTTTATGGTGGATGACAACTTTATCGGCAACAAGCGCAATGTTAAGTTGTTGCTCAAAGAGTTAAAGGTTTGGATGGCAGAACACAAATATCCATTCCGGTTTGACACCGAAGCTTCTATTGACTTAGCACAAGATCCAGAATTGATGCAGCTGATGGTTGAGTGTGGTTTTGCTGCGGTATTTTTGGGAATTGAAACACCAGATGAAGACAGTTTGCAACTGACAAAGAAGTTTCAAAATACGCGTAGTTCGTTAACTCAGGCTGTGCAAAGTATCATCAAAGCGGGTTTACGACCAATGGCTGGGTTTATTATTGGTTTTGATGGAGAGAAATCAGGTGCAGGCGATCGCATTGCCCGCTTTGCCGAACAAGCAGCTATTCCCTCCACAACTTTTGCTATGTTACAAGCACTACCAAATACAGCCCTTTGGCATCGCCTTAATAAAGAAGGACGACTACGGGAAAATAAAGATGGCAACATTAACCAGACAACTTTGATGAACTTTATCCCCACTCGTTCTTTGGAAGACATTGCCAGAGAATATATTGAAGCTTTTTGTAGTTTATATGACCCCATCTCCTACTTGGATCGTACCTACCGTTGTTTCCTCATCATGGGTGCACCGAGTTGGAAAGCACCATTCAAGATGCCAGAGTGGGTTGTTGTTAAAGCCCTGCTACTGATTATTTGGCGACAAGGGATCAAACGGGAAACTCGCTGGAAGTTCTGGCATCACCTGTTTAGTATCGTCAAGCGTAACCCTGGAGTTGCAGAGCATTATCTCGCCACCTGCGCCCACAATGAACATTTCTTGGAGTATCGCCAAATTGTACGAGAGCAAATAGAATCTCAGCTTGCTGAATATTTGGCACAAGGCGTAGAAAAACCATATGAGATAGTGAATCAGACAGTGGCTGCTGTAGCTAGTTGAGTATGGATCATAGTTTGTTCAGCCACTATCACCACAAAACAACAAGCTTATTTACAGTCTCAGGAGAATTATAAAAAGAAAACAAGCGCCATGTGTTAAGTTGACGCTTAGAACACACTAGTACAGTACGGCGTAAATAGGGCAACCCTTCGGGTTCACCAGTCGCCTAGGTCGGGAAAGCCGTCATTCGCGCTGGTTCACCATTTAAAATCCCTAAAAAGTCCATTCCATAATACTTTTGACTTTTGACTTTTGACTTCCGCCTTGCGGTACTAGGGTCTGGGTTTGACGGCTGGATACTTAGTTTACGTGCTATGTTCTGGTGTACGCTAAAATCTTTATGAAAACCACTGCGTAGGCTTTAGCCTACCGTGGCAATTGTTTTACGCCATACATTAAACTTCATTGCGAAGTCAGAAGATAGACAAAATAACATGATAAATATTTTGTAATGTAAAGCAGCTGTAAAATTTTAAGGAGAACACAGTGGCAACGGAATCAAATTTATTAACGAGCACAAACGCAGAGCGTGATGATTTTAGTGAGTACGTAGCCCACCTACAGCTTCACATGGCACTGCAGGCTCGCAATCTGGTTCCACCCTTGAAACAGTCTCAAGAAGACAGCCGGGATCAATTACTCCATCAAACCCAAGCCAATTTTGAAAAGCTTGTTTCTCGTAGAGCAATATAGCTCAAAAGTGTTAAACAATGTTAGGGTAAAATTAAGATAAAGGAAGATTTTGTTAAGACGAGGCTAATGCTATTCTCGTGAAAATCTGCTTTATAATATGTGAAGTTACGAAAATCACCCTTTTGGTTTAATAGAAAGTAGCACAAAGCCGTTATGATGATTGCAGCAGTTCCTTTGACCTAGTTACTCTAAGCTGAATGGCGGCTCGAATGAAAATGACTTCATTACTTCAGCGAAATCTTAGCGTTATTATCCGACAAGTCCAATACCGGGACTTGGATGGAATAGAACGCCTAACTCAAGAGTCGTTCGCAGCCCAAACCCCCAAGGGAGCTTGTGATGCAATGCGGCAAATGCAATGGCTGCGCGGCTGGTATGGATTACTCAAATGTTTGAGTTGGTTTCCCAATCCATTACGGTATCGTTTCTATGCATACGTAGCAGAACAAGGGCGTACGCTTCTGGGAATGATTCAAATATCCCCGTTTAATCGCACGCACAGCACGTGGAGGGTAGAGCGTGTGATGGTAGAGCGTGCGATGGATAAGCAAGCAATTGGCTCACAGCTTTTGCGCTATTGCTTTGAATCAATTTTGGAGGCTCGTACTTGGCTTTTAGAAGTAAATGTCAACGACAAAGACGCACTGGCGCTTTATCGCAAAAATGGATTTCAGCGCTTAGCAGAAATGACATACTGGGAAATACAACCAGAGTTGCTTGAAGAATTGGCGAAATCAGAACCAGATTTACCCAATCTGCTGCCTGTAAGTAATGCTGATGCGCAGCTATTATATCAACTAGATACGGCATCAATGCCACCTTTAGTACGGCAAGTGTTTGACCGTAACGCCGATGACTTTAAAACAACTCTGTTCGGCGCTTTAACAGAAGCAGTGAAGCAGTGGGTGACGAAAGTAGAAGTAGTGAGTGGTTACGTTTTTGAACCCCAACGCAAAGCTGCGATCGGCTATTTTCAATTGCGATTGGATCGTAAAGGTCAACAGCCCCATGTGGCCACCTTGACAGTAAACCCAGCTTACACCTGGTTGTATCCAGAGTTACTTACTCAACTCGCTCGAATAGCACAGGATTTTCCTCCACAAGCTCTACAAGTCACCTCAGCAGATTATCACCCAGAAAGAGAAGAGTTTTTGGAGAGAATGGGTGCAAGTCGCACAGAACACACCTTGATGATGTCTCGCTCTGTGTGGCATAAACTGCGGGAGTCAAAATTTGTCTCTCTAGAAGGAATTCAGTTACCAGAAATGTTGCAAGGCTTACAACCTGCACGAAAACCGATTCCCGGTGGGATGTCATGGGTACAACAAGGACAGCCAGTGTCGCCAGAAAGAATTGCACAACCCAATACGACAAAAGAAACTATTGTCTTTTCGTGCAATAACAGCAACGTAGAAACATCTAGCCAGCAAGAACCGGCAGATGCTCGGCAGGAGTGATTAGCAGTGGGTTTTGAACAAGGACAAGCACACAAGGATATAACGGAACAATTAGACAAAGGGATACAAGGGCAATCTCTCCCCTGTTCTGTTGCTTCCAGTGTCCCTGTCTATTTGCACACTTCAGCTACTGAGGAAAAAAGCTCACAGCAATTCGTTTGTGCTTTAGGATTAGATGTTGGGCGCAAACGTATTGGTGTGGCAGGGTGCGATCGCACTGGTTGAATAGCCACTGGTATCACTACTATAGAGCGAACATCGTTTGAGCGGGATGTGGAGCAAATACGACAACTCGTCAATCAGCGGCAAGTACAAGTCCTAATTGTTGGGTTACCTTATTCTATGGATGGTTCTTTAGGATTTCAGGCTCGTCAAGTGCAGAAATTTACAACCAGACTTGCCAAGGTTCTCAAACTGCCTGTGGAATATGTTGATGAACGATTAACTTCATTTCAGGCAGAGCAAATGCTCATAGCAGAGAATCGCTCCCCCTCTCGTAACAAACAACTTATTGACCGTAAAGCAGCATCCATCATCTTACAACAATGGCTGGATACGAGGCGATCTCGTTTGAAAAGCACACTAGTTTCTGCTGATTAATGCAAGCTTCTAACATGATATTCTAAAATTTATTAATCAGTTTTACCCTTCGGCTGAGTCCTGAGCCCTGAGTCCCAAAGGGACACGCTGCGCGAACGGGCACGGCAAAGCCGAACGGACACGCTGCGCGAACGCTCAGTGCTAGTCAGGGTAAACCCTTAGTTTTGATTAATAAAATCTGTTTAAAGAAAGAATTCGGTTATTATAACAGTTGCTGGTAGTTTTTAGTAAAAAAGTCAAGATCTCCACTATGTTTTCCTCATCCTTTCCTGAAGAAAATGACCAGAGTCGTACTGGTTCCATCACTTTGACTGATGACAAAGGCAGAAGCCTCGAATGCTACATTGAGCATTCACTCACCGTAGATGGTCAAGAGTACGTTTTGCTTCTCCCGGTTGACTCACCAATAGAAATTTTTGCTTGGCAAGGTGAAGAAGAAGAAGAAGAAGCCATTTTAGTGGAAGATGAAACGATAATCGACCAAATATTTGGTATAGCCCAAGCTGTTCTTTCTGAGCAAAATCTGTTTTTAAAGCATACAGCTTATGCTCTGACTGTTGCAGGTGATTTACCACCAGTGGAAGAGTCAGAACTTTTTACTCTAGAAATTGAAGATGAAGAGGCAGATTTAGAGCCAGAGCAATTACAACTGCTATCGAGCTTCTACCACGAAGAACAAGAGTACGCAATTTACACTCCCCTTGATCCACTGCTGTTTTTCGCACGAATATCTCAAGCGGGTAAACCAGAATTACTCTCACCAGAAGAGTTTCGTCAAGTCCAACCTCTGCTGGAAGAACATTTGTTTAATGAAGTGGAGTAAGATAAAAAAATTCAAAATTAAAAATTAAAAGAATCAAAAAATTTAATTTTTAATGAGGGATTTTTCGTTAGAATTTTTTTACTTAGATGCATCTTTGGCAAAAAAGTTGGAAGCAGCTATTTATCCTAGGTCTAGTGCCCTTAACCGTTTTATTTGGTACTTGGCAAAGCTGGATATGGTGGAATCGGGCAATAAGCGCACCCATCCAAACAGTAAATCCAGGTGCAACAGCAAATAATTCGGTAAAGTGGCTGCAGATTCAAATCCCTCCAGGAACTGCATCACAGCAAATCGGTCGTAATTTAGAAAAGGCCGGTTTGATTCGCTCACAATTGGCGTGGAATGTGTGGGCACGTTACTTGGAGTGGAAAAACCCTCAAGGTAGTTTTCAAGCAGGAACATACGAACTTTCTCCTACCCAGCCTCTATCGGCCATCGCCCAAAAAATTTGGCAAGGAGAAGTGGTGCAAAATAGTTACACCATTCCCGAAGGTTGGTCATTGCGACAAATGGCGGCACATTTTGAAGAAAGAAAATTTTTCTTAGCTAAAGATTTTCTTGCAGCCGCGAGTCAAATTGACCGCGGCCAGTTTTCTTGGCTTCCCGCTGATCTACCGTACTTAGAAGGATTTTTGTACCCAGATACATACAAGATTGCCCGTGGTAGCATCACTCCCCAAGATGTTATTAAACAAATGCTCAGTCGCTTCGAGCAAGTCGCATTGCCATTGTAACAAAAAGAACAAAAGAAAACCCCTCTTAACCTTAAGCAATGGGTGACTCTCGCCAGTATAGTTGAGAAAGAGGCAGTAGTGGGGAGTGAGCGCCCCCTGATAGCTGGGGTGTTTTTCTCTAGGCTACAAAAGGGTATGCGCTTGGAAAGTGATCCAACAGTTGAGTATGCTTTGGGCATACGTCAAACAGCAGATCAACCTCTGACTTTCGCTCAAGTCAAAACCGTCTCTCCTTATAACACCTATCTTAATCCTGGCTTACCACCTGGTCCAATTGCCTCTCCAGGGTTAGCAAGTCTCAAAGCAACGCTTGCTCCAGAAAAAACTGATTACTTATTTTTTGTGGCACGTTACGATGGTACACACGTGTTCAGTCGTACTCTACAAGAACACGAAGCAGCTGTGACTAAAATCCGCAAACAAAGAAGTGGTCTGTAGTCCTTTATTTTATGCCAATGACTAATGAGTAATGACTAATCACTATGAACTGGAACAATCTCATACAGCCTAGCTTGATTTTAGAAGGTTCAGTGTTGAACCTCACACCAGACATGATCCGAAAAAATGGGCTGAAGGGGCTGGTGTTGGATGTAGATGAAACATTAGTACCAATAAAAGCTGCCTCCGCTTCTGTGGAACTCCAACAGTGGGTAGAACAAATGCGCCCCTGTGCAAAATTGTGCTTGGTGAGTAATAACCTGAGTCAAACTCGGATTGGTGGAATTGCGCGATCGCTCAACCTGCCTTATTTCTTAGGTGCAGCCAAGCCCTCGGGACGTAAAATTCGGCAAGCACTCAAAGCGATGGATTTACCTGTACACCAGGTAGGAATGGTGGGAGATAGATTATTCACTGATGTCTTAGCAGGTAATCGCTTGGGAATGTTTACTATTTTGGTAGAGCCGATTATCCATGCAGATCTTGCTCTTCGTTCCCATCCCATACGCAACTTTGAAGTTTGGGTTTCTGAAATTCTTGGTGCTTCTATTACTCCTAAGACAAAAAGAGTTACAAAAATTAATAAATCATCAGGAAAGTAAACCTAAAGAAAAAATTAAAAAAACCTTGTTTCAAACAAAAATCTGCAATCATAATAAGTATAAATAACAAAGGAGTCAGCCAAAATAAAGACTCTAACTCATAACAACTCAATATAAAAAAGTGAAGCGTCAGCCTCAAAATTATAGAGGATCTGGCGCTTCACAATTTTGTTAATTGTCCCTAGTTGTATGTCATAAAATGAGTGACCGATGACTAATGACCAATGACCAATGACTAAAACAATCGTCGTCAAAATTGGCACCTCCAGCCTGACTCAACCAGAAACCGGACAACTGGCACTTTCCACAATCGCGACTTTAGCAGAAACCCTGTGTGATCTGCGACGACAGGGTTACAAGGTCATTTTGGTATCCTCTGGTGCTGTGGGAGTGGGTTGTGCGCGGCTAGGCTTAACACAACGTCCTAAGGCGATCGCTCTAAAACAAGCAGTTGCAGCAGTCGGGCAAGGCAGATTAATACGAGTGTACGATGATTTATTTACGACACTGCAACAGCCAATTGCTCAGGTTTTGCTCAGCCGCAAGGACTTAGTTGAGCGCAGTCATTACCTTAATGTCTACAACACATTCAGGGAATTACTGGAACTTGGAGTGATTCCAGTGGTGAATGAGAATGATACAGTCGCAGTAGAGGAACTAAAATTTGGTGATAATGACACCCTTTCTGCTCTGGTTGCTAGCTTAGTAAAAGCAGATTGGCTATTTTTGCTTACCGATGTTGATAGGCTTTACTCAGCCGATCCCCGTTCTGTACCGGATGCCCAACCGATTGCTTTAGTTAGCAACATCAAAGAATTAGCAGAATTACAGGTGCAAACAGGTACGCAAGGTTCCCAATGGGGAACTGGCGGTATGGTAACCAAAATTTCCGCAGCACGAATAGCGATCGCTGCTGGTGTTCGCACCGTCATTGCCCAAGGACGATATCCAGGCAATATAGAAAAAATTTTACAGGGCGAAGCCATTGGCACTCACTTTGAACCGCAACCAGAACCAACTTCCGCCCGTAAACGTTGGATAGCATATGGTTTGGTTCCTGCTGGGAAACTTTATTTGGATGAGGGAGCAGTGCTAGCAATTTCTGGTTCTGGCAAATCGTTGTTAGCTGCTGGTATTACGGTGGTGGAAGGAGAATTTGACACTCAGGATGCGGTGCAATTGTGCGATAAAAACGGTCATGAAATTGCCAGAGGACTGGTGAACTATAGTAACAGTGAACTACAAAAGATTCGCGGACGCCGTTCTAGTGAAATTGCCGCTATTTTAGGTTATGTTGGTGCGGAAACTGTGGTTCATCGGGATAATTTAGTTTTGACGTAGGAGTTTCTAGCCCCACTTTTTTCCATGTTGAATCTTCTAAACTGATTTATCGGCTACCCCTTCTGCGTTCTGGCACACGAGTTCTCTTAACAGGAAGCTCCCCACGAGAGTGTCTTCTCCATCCTCTGCCTTTCTTCAAAAGAGTGTCATAGGTGTAGCCATACTTTCGCCAATTCAGAGTGTCTATAGGTCTGACAATATCGTTGGGTGCAATAACTGGTAAGTAGGGTCGTATATCAGTACTACCAATTGATCCTGGTATAGAATCACCTCCATCCCAAGGCCACATCTTGTCATTGAGATTGTGCCCGTAAGGTTCACCTGGAACACCGTAAAATTCGGGACCTTTGCGACCATTATTCTGCCATTCGGCCCAAAGACGATCTACGTTGGCATGAAGCAGAAAGAAAGCTGGTTCATTGGGGGAAGCTGGAGTGTTGCTTATAGTACCCAATGTTAGCAACTGCCGATTCGTCTCGTTTTGATTAGGATTAGGCACAGTCCCACCAACCAACGCATGAACGAGGTTGTGGTTACATGGGAAGTTTCGACATTCATTTTCAGTGCCGTCTGCATTGATGGTAATATCTCCCTCCAAAAATGGACGAAATGTAGCATAGTCTGGTGACTGAAGTATTCTGTCTGTTTCTGCCTTATCTAGAGGGAATCCAGTCCCAGCAGGTGCATCTGAACCTGCTAGATAGCGAATGAGTGAGGTACCTAGAGTTTCGGCTGTACTGATGTTTTTATGTAAATCCGGGACTATTCTCCAACCATCCGCTTCGGAAAAATTACCAGACACTACAGGACCCCCATCAAGTCTAATAGTAGGTCTACCATCTGGATATTCAAAAGTCAGTGTTGATCCTGAGCCATTTGTCCCCAAAAAATTGGGGTTAAAAATCACCTCAACGGCTCTTGGATCTGTCCAATCCCAGTAAGGGATAGTGATATTAGGATTAACTGAGCGCAAAGCTTTTTCAAATCGACTTAAATATTCACGGTGCCAAGGTAAAAATGCTCCATGTTCATGAGCTGCATCAGAGCCTGTCGCAGGTCCTGTAGAAGGCGTGTCCTGCGGTAGTATAACTTGACCACCCAATTGCATTTTGTCAAATGTCATAGCTCCTGCATGAATAGCAACAACCTCATCATAGAGACTGACATTTTTGCTGTTAGTACCGGGTCGTGTTTTTAATGTTTTGAGAGCATTAACAAAATCTAATTTTTCCTGTGGAGTCAGATCAACAACGTTCTTTCTGACGAAAGTAGTCTCCGTAGCTGGGGTTCTCAACATAGTCATAACAACAATCATGGCAACACTGATTGTTATGACCATTTCTCGCAGATATTTCTTCATGAAACATGTATTCTTACTGAAGACAATTTCACTAATATATATATCTTTGTATATCAAATAACAAAAATTTTTAGTAAATTTTTGACAGATTTGATTCGTGAATCCGCTAACGTCGTTGATAGAAATTTATTCTGACGTAAAGACATCAAGTAAATGGGAAAATACAAGTATTAAGCTGATATTAGCTGATTTGATACACTCTAATTTCAACTCAAGGTAACCCTATTATGTTACTTTTGAAAGAGAAAATATTATACTTTTTATGCACAGTATACAAAGTCATTTATTATACTCTTTCACTTAAAAATTGATACATATGAGCAAGCAGTTCTTGAGCAGGGAGAGTATGTATCAGAATTTTCGTGACAAGGTATGAATAAACTCACGTCATTGGCTTTTAGGCGTGAAATAAGCTTCAAATCACCTTAAAACATCTTCAGCCAAAGCTACTGCCCCCCACAACGGTGCATCATCTCCCAGCGTCGCCGAAACGATCTCAAAATTAACCTCAGGTAAAGCCGTCTCCCGCGCCACCTTTCGCAACACTTGCCAAAAATCCTCACCCGCCTTCATCACACCACCACCCAACACAAACAGCTGTGGGTTAATCAAATTTGCCACATTCCCAATACCAACACCCAGCGCCCAACTAGCCCTGTACAAAATTTCCTTAGCCAAATTATCCCCAGCAGCTGCAGCCTCACTCACTATCTGCCCAGTAATCAACTCCAAATTATCTCCCACCAACTCCCTCAACACCTCTCCTCTCTTGTCTTGGCGTCCTTGGCACGCCAGGTGCAACAAGCGCGGCTCGCCGCCCAACGCACTGGCTCGTCTTGGCGGTATGTCCTCCGGACACGCTGCGCGAACGTTTCTCAAAACTTCCCTCACATCCTGCGCCATATAAGGTCCCGACGCCAACCTCTCCACACATCCCCGCTTTCCACACAAACACACAGGTCCTGCAGGATCTACCACCATGTGTCCAATTTCACCAGCCATCCCCTCAGCACCTCGCCAAGGCTTACCGTTGAGTATCCAACCGCCCCCCACGCCAGTACTGACAGTCATGTAAAACAGACTGTCGAAACCTTGCCCTGCACCAAAGCGATACTCACCCAAAGCAGCAACATTCGCGTCGTTATCTACATAAGCAGGAACGCCAAATTCTTCCTCTAGCAAGTCGCGCAACGGAACATTCTCCCATCCAACGACATGATGGGATAGTCGAACTTTCCCTGTTGTTGCGTCCACTGGTCCCCCAAAACTTACACCAATAGCTTCTGGTTTCGCTCCCTTTAGTAAAGAGTTGATAACAGAGCGCATAATTTCTAAATCAGTGTCAGCATTTGCATTTGCTGGTGAAAGACGACGCTCATATCCTAGCCATTGCTTAGAACCTGCATGGACTGTCGCTGCTGCTAACTTTGTTCCACCAAAATCAAGCGCTAATATTAATGTCACAGTTTTTCTCCATTACTTATTACCTACTACCAAGTCAAGAAACTGTTGCAATCTTTCATAATGTGAACCTTTCCAGTAAATCTGATTGCAGTTTTGACAACGATGAAATTCATGATTATATAATTTGACAGTTTCTGGCAATTGGTTAACAATTAGTTCTTTGGTTACAGATTCTAATAATCCATTGCAGCGCAAACAGCGTTGAAAAGGTGATATTATTTTATATAAGTCAAAGCGTTGCATGACTTCAACAATTTGTTTATGCGGGTCAGTATTTCTGACGTAATATCCATAGCTGACGATACTTCGCATCAATAAACCGCGATCGCGAGTTAATAGAATTCGGTTTTGGGTACTGGAAATGTGGGCTAATTCTTTATCTTCATAATCATTTTGGTATAACGTATCAAATCCTAACAAGCGTAAAGACGTTACTAACTTGCCTAAATGAATATCTAAAACAAAACGGATGGTAGTTAGAGGTTTAGGTCTGACAGAAATAGTGGAAGTTCCTCTATCTGTGGTAGAAATTGGGTAAACATTGATGATATCTCCATCTTGGACAATGTAAGAAAAATCTACCGATATTCCATTAACTTCAATACCATCTACTTCTGGATGGGGAATACCTAAAGATTCAATCATATCTTTAATGGAAGCTCTTTCAGTAAAGATATGAGCTATTTTCATATCCTTTCTATGCGATGGTAAAAAGTCATTCAACTCTGCATAAAAGCGGAAAGAAGCACAAGCCATAGCAACAAGTTTTGGGAATTTCCTGTTTCTCTATACTAACTTGAGTTAATTTTCTAGATTTCTTGGTGGGATGATTCTGAATGCTGTATGTCATCTTAGACTGGGATGGGAGTCGTTTAAAAAGGAAAAGTTATAAATGGACGTAATTCCGGCGATAGATTTACTAGAAGGTCGCTGTGTGCGACTTTATCAAGGAGATTATGAACAATCGCAAGTTTTCAGCGACAACCCAGTTGAAGTTGCAAAGCAGTGGGTAGAACAGGGAGCCACCAGATTACACATCGTCGATTTGGATGGGGCGAAAACAGGTACATTAGTAAACTTGCCAGCAATTGAAGCGATCGCTCAAGCTGTGTCGGTATCTATTCAAGTTGGTGGAGGAGTGCGCGATCGCGATCGTGTAGAACAGCTACTCAACATAGGCGTACAACGCATTATTTTGGGAACCATCGCCGTAGAACAACCCCAGCTTGTACAACAACTCTGTCAAGAATTTCCACAGCAGATTGTTATTGGTATTGATGCTCGTAATGGAATGGTAGCAACTCGGGGGTGGCAAGAAACCTCTGAAGTTTTAGCAACTCAACTGGCTGTACAGATGCAAGAATTGGGAGCCGCAGCCATTATCTACACTGATATCCATCGTGATGGTACACTTTCTGGACCAAATATGGAAGCATTGCGATCGCTCGCGGCGACAATTTCTGTTCCGATCATTGCTTCTGGTGGTGTGAGTTCTGTTACCGATTTGCTGAGTCTGTTGGCGCTAGAATCACAAGGTGTGACTGGTGTGATTGTTGGTCGTGCGCTGTATACAGGGGATGTTTCTCTTAGAGAAGCATTGCGTGCTGTCGGTCAAGGGCGTATTCAGGATATTCCGCCCAATATAGATTTTTCAGCGTTTGCCTAATGTTTTCTACTCCCTGGTGTAGAGACACACCGTAGCACCTTTGTTGTTCCAAAATTTTTACCGGCTTGTAGCCGGTTATTTTTTGAAATTTTCCGGAATGGTAATTTTGAGTCGTGTATCTCAAGTTGTAAGCAATCATTCAGTTGTGAATATGCTCGTCAAACACTTCTTACTAGAGGTAAACCACGCAAAAAACCCTGGTACTACCAGATTCCAACCAAAATTCCAACAACAATAACAATAAAAGTTCACTGATGAGAGTAAAATGTCTAACTAAATAATATTTTTTTTAATCTTTCAATTTTTATTTTGAATTTTTCTTTTCGACAGTTTATGGGTTTCCTCTCTAGAGACGCTTGATTTATGCGTCTCTATTTTCTTTTTTATGACAAATTAATTGGTAACCGCACCTGAAACCTTGTATTTCCCGGTTGAGATAACACCCGAATATCACCCAGATGCTGTTCTACAACAATCCGGTAAATAATGTGCAAACCTAACCCAGTCCCCTCACCGACTCCTTTTGTTGTAAAAAATGGCTCAAAAATGTGAGACTGAACCTCGGGAGGAATTCCTGCACCATTATCAGCAATTTCTACGAGCAAAAAGTCGCTTTCGCAATTCGTACGAATCCAGATTTGACCACCTTGTCCATTAATAGCATCAATGGCGTTATCAATTAAATTTGTCCAGACTTGATTGAGTTCTCTACCGTAGGCAGTGATTAACGGCACTTCGCAGTCATACTCTCGCGTAACCGTCACATGACTATGCTTTAACTTGTGATTCAAAATGGTGAGAGTACTTTCGATACCCTCATGTACGTTTATTTCCTGTAAAGGTGCCCGATCCATGTAAGAGTAATCTTTGACAGCATCAACTAAGGTAGAGATTCGGGTTGTACAATGGTCAAGTTCATCTAACAAACCCCATTCTTGTAACGTTATCTCTGTCCAAGTTAGGACATTACCAAGTAACAATTCACCGATATTTTTCTTAACATTTTCCAGCCATTCGATATCGAGTCCTGCTGTCACCAGGTTGGGAGCAAGTTTCCAGCTGTTACCAACGTTGTGTGCTTCTAGCCATTGCATCACTTCATCCTCGCGATCGCTTTGCGTTAACGGATCAAGTCTGGCTGCTGTTTTGGCACGGGCGATGGCATCTTGCTGCAATTTAGCAACAAACGCTTTTTGGTCGCAAGTCATTTGTTTTTGATTCAGCTTTACCGTCAAAGGCTGCAATACCTGCCTAGTTTGGCGTAATTGTCCCACAGCTCTACGACAAGCTGAAGCTGGGTTATTCAACTCGTGTGCTAATCCGGCGGCTAAAGTGCCTAATGCTACTAGTTTTTCTCTGTGCTGTGATATTGTCTGCACAGCTTGTAAGCGTTCTGCCATTGTGCGGAGAATCTCAGTCATCACACAAGTACAACTCGAAAGCATTTCCCAAAATACCTGGTTTGGCACGTCCAAAATATGGCTACGAGTCACAGCACGACTGCTAGCCCAGAAATGTGTATGACCCATTAAAACGGGTAATTCACCAAACAGCGTTTTGGGTTCATAAATCGTCAACAAAATCTCTTGATTGCCAACCTTCTGCATAATCCGAATTTGACCTTCTAACAGTATGAAAACATGCTCAGCAGGTTCACCTTCGCGGCGATGAATTTCTCCCGGTTCTCGCCATACTTCTGTACCCTGTTCAAGTAGCCATTGCAACCGTTCACTTGGTAATTTGGAAAACAGAGGAACTTGGCGTAAAGTTTCAATATCAAGCATGATACACCTTTAATTTGTAAGTAGAACAACACAGAACAGTGCTGTAGGGACACAGCATTGCTGTGCCCCTATCAAGTGGTTTGTACTTGATGCAAATAAAAAGCACTGTAATAGCTAAAGCACTGTTTTAAATAACTTGTTAAGTAACTCATTTCAAATTAATTTTGCTACCTCTTTTATTCTTTCAATGAACAAATTAGGTTTTAGTTTGAAAGAAGAAACTAAATGCACTAACAACAAATGTTCTATTTATGTTCTGCATCTAGTTTAAATAACTCTAATTCAACACCGTAATATTTGTGAGTGCGACCCATTGGTATCATGCCAAGCCGTTGAGCTACCCGAATTGAATTATAATTTTCAGGCTTCACCACCGCATAAATGACTGGTAATTTAAGAAGATTAAATCCATATTCAATAGCACCTCGTGCAGCTTCTGTCGCATAACCTTTGCCCCAAGCTGCTTTTTTTAAGTGCCAACCCACTTCATAATCTTGGGTTGGTTTGCCCTGATTATCAGGTAGTGTTTTTAACAGGATAGTTCCTACAATTTCTCCGATTTGCTTTTGAATAATTGCCCAAGCGCCAGTGCCATTATTGAGTTGGGCATAGCGTTCAATCACTCGTTGCAAACTTGCCCGTTGAGTCTGTTCACTCTCCTCAGGTTTTCCACTAAGAAAGCACATCACGTCTGGATCCCCGTAAATTTCCAAGGCTTGTGCAGCATCAGCTTCAGGACTCCACTGACGGATAATTAGGCGCTGTGTTTGGAAAATCTCAGTCATATCTTGCAGTCAATCCTAGTAAAAATTCTACTCAGAAACCCCTTGACATGAACGATTCACTGCTGAAATCGGTAAACGTACTCGAAAGCATGTATTCCCCGGTTGAGATTCAAAATGGATGTCACCATGATGTTTGTTAACAATAATACGATAAGCAATTTCTAAACCCAACCCAGTGCCTTTTCCAACTTCTTTCGTTGTAAAAAATGGTTCAAAAATTCGCGATTGAATTGCTGGTGGAATACCTGCCCCTGTATCAGTTATTTCGACAACAAGACAGTTATTTTCTCTATAAGTACGAATTGTCAAATCGCCTTTACCTTTCATGGCATATATGGCATTATCAATTAAATTTGTCCACACTTGGTTTAGTTCACCAGCATAAACACAAATTTTTGGCAGAGTGCGGTCAAATTCTCGATTAACAATAATTCCTTTTTTCAGGCAATGATGGAGAATGAGTAAAGTATTTTCAATTCCGTCATGGATATCTATTTCTTGTAGAGGGGCTTGATCCATATAGGAATAGCCCTTAATAGCTTTCACTAACTCAGAAATGCGAGTGGTACTTTGCTCAATTTCATGAATCAACCCAAAAGATGAAAGTGTCGCGTCAAGCCATTTAAGAACATGCTCAAGACAGTCAATTGGGACGTTGTCAGCAAGAGTATCCAGCTTTTCTATGTCTAATCCAGCGTTGACAAATGTGGGGGCAAATTTCCAACTATTATTAATATCATGGTCTTCCAACCATTCTGTCACTTCGTCTTCTTTATCACTACACGTTAGAGGGTCAAGTTTAGGAGAGTGGATGGCGTGTTGTGTTGCTTGAGCTTGAATATCAGTAATGAATTTTACTTGTTCTTTAGATACTAAATTCAGCTGTAAAGCTAGAGTTTGTAAATTTTGAAAATTTTCGCACAGAAGGCTCGCCGCCCTTTTCGCCGCAGCCCCTGGATTATTCAATTCGTGTGCCAATCCTGCAGACATTTTACCCAGTGCTGCCATTTTTTCTTGCTGTCGTAGCTGCGCTTGCACCTCTTTGGTTCGTCCTGCCATTGCGGTGAGAATCACGTCAGCAATCGGCGAACATTTAATAAGCATATGTCTAAATGTTTCAATGTCTATTTGTAAAACGCGACTGGGTGCGATCGCATAAGCATTAGCAATAGCATTTGAACCTGTTAGCATCGAAAGTTCACCCATGAAGTCGCCCCGACGATGAACAACCAGCACTTGCGTTTCAACGCCCACTTGCTTAGTGACTTCAATTTGACCTTCTAAGACAACACAAAAATGATAGTTTGAATCGCCTTCACTAAACAGCACATCGCCTATCTTAAGTTCTATCTCAGTACCAAACTGCTTCATTTCCTCCAAAGCATCATCTGGCAATTTAGGAAACAGTGTCATTTGATTTGGATCGTGCAACATAGCAACTCCTTATATAATTTTTTCTAAAATATCTTTAATAACTATTGCCTACCACAGCCGTTCAATAGGATAGGCATCAAAGGCTGAATCAATACTCAATATAGGTATTTTTTCAACAATAGATTGTGAAATGAAAAGTCTGTCAAATGGATCTCTATGGTAAAGCGGTAGCGTTGCAACAACAGAAAGGTGGTTGAGATTGATGTCCAGTACATTGAAGTCATTAAGACTGAGTTGCTGTGTGATAAACACCTCAAATGGCAGATGAAAACTCAGCTTGCCTGTACTTTGTTTAATCGCCATCTCCCAGAGACTAGCTGTACTGAGCAGCTTTTCGTTATCCTCATTCTCGATTAGCACCCTTACTTGGTTGCTGATTTTTGTATTGCCTGTAAAAAACCAAAGAAATGTGTGAGTGTCCAGCAGCAGCCTCATTACATATAATCCTTAAAGTCTTCTAGCGGTTCATCAAAATCATCTGATACTGTAATCAAGCCTTTAGCACTCCCAAACAGCGAACGACGTTCAGGCGATACAGGAGTTAGTTTAACAACAGGCTGATTATCTTTTGTAATGACTACTTCTTCACCACTCATGACTGCTTCAATTAATTCAGAGAAATTTTTAGATGCTTCAGCGAGAGTTATTTCTTGCATGGTTGTTACCTCTAAGTTCCTAATTAATGCTTACATCAAAAATTGGTTGTTTGATGCAACAACTTCAGTTTAGTTTATCGAACTGGTAGATGAGTGAGTTAAGTAGAAGACGACATACATTCATATCGATACTCATGGCTGACACATCCTTTAAAAAAGTCCGCGTTTTCTTTTGTGGACACGTACTTAAAACCAAGTGATTTAATGAGTTCAATGGATGCGACGTTACGAGTGTCAATCTGGGCTGCCACAATCTTAACTTGATAATCGTTGAAAAGATGATTGAGCAGTCGTAAACATCCTTCCTTTGCATAACCTTGTTGCCAGAATGATGGGAAGATCATGTAGGCGATTGCAGCTATTTGATTGGCATATACTGTTGCTTGCAATGTTCCAATATATGTTCCAAATTGGCGAAGACGAATAGCCCAATTCAGCCATACTTCTTGCCCGTCAGGAGAAAGCCTTGAAGATAGCGCGCGATATCGAGTCTGCAAAACTTGCAATGATATGGGAGGCTCCTGTGGGATAAACTGATAAAGCCTTTCATCCTGCAATTGCCTGTAGATATGTGCTGCATGAGATTCCACCAGTGGCTCAAGCAACAGCCGTGAAATTTCAAGTGTTGTTTCAGGTGCAATTAGTTTCATCATTGTACTGTTGTTGTGAGGCAGAAATGATAATAATTTATTCGCCACTGATGACTGCCTCGATTAATTATGGCAAATTTTTAGATGCCTCAATGAGAGTTATTTATTGCATGGCTATCACTTCTGAGTTCCTAATTCATACTTACATCAAAAGATGAATTTGAATAAAATCAATGATACATACCCCGTAATAAAATACAAGCATCTGTTAGCATACTCTGATACTTTATATGAACCAGTTCAAAAATGTATCATTCCTACGACAATAGATCATTACTATGCATCACTACCCTTGAAGAACTTATGGTACTTCGTTGCCAAGAAATTATGAAACAGCAGGACTTAATCCAAGGACTAACTTGCGACCACTGGTAGCCAAAAACCAGAGCGGCTTAATTATAAGTAATCATCCGAACTTGATATTAGACCATGATTATGCTAAACCGTTGGCTTTGCGAAACTCGCTGACAACTTCCTTAACATCACGTAACTCGGCCTCAAACAAGTTGTTTAAGTGGCGCATTTCATCTGCCGAAATTTTTCCACTAAGTTGGGCGATCGCCTTCCTAACTTCCGGATACTTTTGCAATGTTTCTTTCCGTATTATTGGAGTTGCTTCATAAGGTGGAAAATACTGTTTATCATCCTTTAGTACAACTAAACCTAAGCGAGATATTTGCCCATCAGTAGAATTTGCACTTATCATATTGACTTGCTTTTGTAAAAGCGCACGGTATAGCAATCCCAAATCCATAATCCGAGGAGACTGGGCAAAGCGTAAACCGTAGGTTTTAGACAATCCAGGGAAACCATCTTCCCTGTCCATAAACTCGTAACCAAAAGCAGCTCGCCACTGAGGTGCATATTGAGCCGCTTCAGAGAGAGTTTGAATCTTATAACGTCTTGCCTCTTCACCCCTTATGATCATCGCAAACGTATTTTCAAAACCCAAAGATTTCATCACTTCCAAATTAAATTTCTGGGCATAAGCTTGTTTTAAGCGTTGATAAACCTCTTTTGGATCGTTAATTACTTTTTGTTTTAAAATAGCAGTGAAAGCCGTACCTGTATACTCAACATAAGCATCAATTTTGCCAGTAGTTATAGCTTGATGACAAACAAAGGTACCAAGCAAGTCGCGTCGGTCAACTTTTAAATTCGTTGTTGCTTCGATTTGCTGTGCTAAAAGTTCGCTTAAAATAGCCTGCTCACCAAGACCTTTAGAAGCAACAATAATGTCACCACCACTTTTATTAAACTGGCAGCTGACAATCCCTATTACCAAAGCAAAAGTTACAAGGAAAAAGGTGATTTTCTTTGTCATCTATCTATCTTCTTCACTATTGCTGAACTATAATTAATTCGCTCTATTTTTTAGTCACTTGAAATTTTCCTTCCAACCAACCAATAGTAAAATCAGCAAACAAAGCGATCGCGGCTGCAGGAATTGCACCAGCTAAAATTAACTCATTATTAACCGTTACAATACCACGAAAAATCAACTCTCCTAAACCACCAGCACCAATCGCCGCAGCTATAGTTGCAATCCCTATTCCAATCACTGTTGCCACCCGCACCCCTGCTAGGATAACACTTAGAGCCAAGGGAATCTCCACTTGAAGCAACAGTTGTTTATCAGTCATTCCCATGCCTCGCCCAGCTTCTATTATGGCTGGATCAACACCAATAATACCCGTATAAGTATTCCGAATCAGTGGTAACAGAGAATACAATATTAGGGCAACAGCTGCGGGGACTGTTCCAATTCCGCCGATCACAGGTATGGGGATAAGCAAGCCAAACAGTGCTAGACTGGGAACAGTTTGCATAATATTTGCAATACCAAGAATTGGTGCCCGAAGATTCCGCTGGCGAGTAATTAGTATACCAAGTGGAATACCTATCACAGCTGCAATCCCAATAGAAATTGCTACCAACAGCAAATGTTCCAAACTATGTTCCAAGATTTGCGAAGCATATTTTATCAAGAAGAAGTTGTTGATGTTCATAGGGCTGGTTTAAGACATTGCAGAAATGCGAGTGCTTCTGGGTGTTGAGAACCCTGAAATTCCTCTGGTGTACCCAACACTACTAATTTTCCTCCATCCATTAACCCAATTCTTGATGCCAACAGAAATGCTTCTTGGATATCGTGAGTGACAAACACAACTGTCTTACCGAGTTCCTGCTGTAACCGTTTAAATTCTTGTTGCAGCTCTAAACGCGTGATTGGATCGAGTGCGCCAAAAGGTTCATCCATCAACAACACTGGCGGATCTGCAGCTAGCGCCCTTGCGACACCAACTCGTTGTCTTTGCCCTCCTGAAAGTTCATGTGGATATCTTTGAGCAAATTTTTCTGGTTCTAAACCAACTAAATCCAACAATTCACGAACTCGCGTTTGAATCTGTTTGGGTTTCCAACCTTGCAAAGATGGAACTAAACCCACATTACGTTCCACTGTAAAATGGGGAAATAAACCTGTTTCTTGAATCACATAACCAATCTTGCGCCTCAGTCTAATTTCGTCCCATTGAGTTGTGGGAATGCCATTAAATACTACTTCGCCTTGTGTAGGTATAAATAGGCGATTGATTAATTTCATTGTCGTAGTTTTGCCACTACCACTACGTCCTAGTAGTATCAGTGCCTCTCCCGGATGGATACTGAAATTGAGGTTTGATACCAAAGGTCGATTATTCCGGCTAAAGGTAACATTGTCGAATTCGACAGCAATTTGGTTGTCTTGCGACATGGGTAATTTACAAGGTGGTTTTCTGTCATTATCTTCTGATTTTAGTCATATGGGGAATTCAATACTGCTGTAGTAACTGAACTCTTCAGACAGCCATACTTTCAATATGAGTTCAGGACTTACGCATTTCAACGTAATTCCGTCCGCAGCGACCGACAGCGTATGCGCTGCGGACATTCTCCCTTGTTGCGTAAGTCCTGGAGTTGTTAGCTAACAAATTATTTGTCTTGTTATCAAACAAGTGTCGTAAAGGTGTTGAGTAGATGTCGTTTTCACCTAAAGTCTGTTTTACATAATGGTTTTTTAGATATAGCTATAGCCAACTCTATTAGGACGTAGGGAACGCTTAACGCTTAACAGGGT
>NZ_CAWPKW010000364.1:0-26271 GCF_963888615.1 Brasilonema octagenarum UFV-OR1
GTAAAGACAATACAGTGAAGCTATGGAATCTCTCTGGGCAGGAACTGCATACCCTCAAGGGGCATAGCGATGCAGTCTGGAGTGTGCTGTTCAGCCCGGATGGCAAGACGATTGCTTCTGGTAGTAAAGACAATACAGTGAAGCTATGGAATCTCTCTGGGCAGGAACTGCATACCCTTAAAGGGCATATGCGTGAAGTCACAAGTGTGGTATTTAGCCCGGATGGCAAGACTATTGCTACTGGTAGTTGGGACAGGACAGTTAAACTATGGAATCTCTCTGGGCAGGAACTGCATACCCTGAAGGGGTATAGGAATCAAGTCACAAGTGTAATGTTCAGCCCTGATGGCAAGACAATTGCTTGTGCTGGTTATGACAAGACAGTAAAACTGTGGAATCTCTCTGGGCAGGAACTGCATGCCCTGAAGGGACATAACGGTTATGTCTTAAGTGTGGTGTTCAGCCCGGATGGCAAAACAATTGCTACTGGTAGTTGGGACAGGACAATTAAACTATGGAATCTCTTTGGGCAGAAACTGCATACGCTTAAGGGGAATGATGGTAATGAAATAGTCAATAGTGTGGTGTTCAGCCCGGATGGCAAGACAATTGCTACTTGGAGTTTTAATACCGTCAAGCTATGGAATCTCTCTGGGCAGGAACTACATACCCTAAAGGGGCATAGCGGTAAAGTCTATAGTGTGGTGTTCAGCCCGGATGGCAAGACGATTGCTACTGATAGTAAAGACAAGACAGTAAAACTATGGAATCTCTCTGGACAGGAACTGCATACCCTTAAGGGGCATAGCGATGCAGTCTGGAGTGTGGTGTTCAGCCCGGATGGTCAGACGATTGCCACTGGTAGTAGAGACAACACGGTGAAACTATGGAATCGTTCTGGGCAGGAACTGCATACCCTGAAGGGACATAGCGGTGTAGTCACAAGTGTGGTGTTCAGTCCGGATGGTCAGACGATTGTTTCTGGTAGTGAAGACAACACCGTGAAGTTATGGAATCTCTCTGGGCAGGAACTGCATACCCTTAAGGGGCATAGCGATGCAGTCTGGAGTGTGCTGTTCAGCCCGGATGGTCAGACGATTGCTTCTGGTAGTACAGACAAGACAGTAAAACTATGGAATCTCTCTGGGCAGGAACTGCATACCCTCAAGGGGCATAGCGATTTAGTCTTAAGTGTGGTGTTCAGCCCGGATGGCAAGACGATTGCTACTGGTAGTTCTGACAACACCATGAAGCTATGGAATCTCTCTGGGCAGGAACTGCATACCCTTAAGGGGCATAGCGGTTCTGTCGATAGTGTGGTGTTCAGCCCGGATGGCAAGACGATTGCCACTGGTAGTGATGACAACACAGTAATACTATGGAATATGGATTTGGATAACTTATTAATACGTGGTTGTGATTGGGCTTCTGATTATCTGAACAATAACCCCAATGTTAAGGATGACCGTCACCTTTGTGATGATGTTCTTAATAGAAAGTAATGCCGGATTCAAATCTCCAGCGATTTAGACAGTTTTTGTCAGTCAATCTGTTAACAATGACAAGAATTAGTGAAAAATGACATTAATCTGTTAACAGTGACAAATAATTAGTTAATGTACAACCTGGATTCAAAAAATGGGTGACGAGGGATTTGAACCCGCAACCAATGGATTAAGAGTCCACTGCTCTACCGTTGAGCTAGTCACCCTAAGCAACATTAGGATTTATATCTTATCACCTCAAAGCAAAGCTTGTCCAGCAAATTCAGTTAAGTCGAGGCGAGATAAATTGTTTTCATCGCGCTCGACTCCGCTTTGTTTTACGTTCTTATTTCATGAAAGTCTTTTTTATACTGCTTGAAACCTGTTGAATTTACGCTCATTAACTGCTAGGAGTTGACTGCTGTAAATTTGCCGGAATTTGTTTTGGAACAGTCCAGAAGTAAATTGTTCTTCCATCCACTTGCTCGGTTTTCTCAGGTTTCCATTCACCCATATCAAAAGCGTGCGACACGATACGGGTACCAGGTTTGAGTTTCAAGATCTGCGGACGCAATTTGACATTGAGTTCAGGTAGCAAGTAGAGAGTTACTACTGTTGCATCACTAAAATCAGTAGTAAATAAGTCTTGTTGGAGAAACTGCACTTTGCCAGTGAGTCCTGCTTTTTGAGCATTTTCGTTAGCCTCTTTGATGCGTTGTGGATCTATATCTATACCAACAGCCTTTTTGACACCATATTTCTGTACTGCAGCAATGGGAATTCGTCCATCTCCACTACCAAGGTCATATAGAACATCATTTTTGCCAACCTTAGCAATTGTCAACATTCTATTGACAACTTCCGGAGGTGTTGGTACGTACACAACATCAGGTGTCCGTCCCGCAGGTTGAGCACTTGGTGTAGATCTTTGCTGGACTTCTACGGCAGAAGGAGACGCTTCATTCTGTGCTTGGGAATTCAGTTGTTCTTGCTGAGTGCAACCAGCCAACATTAGGCTACTTACACTGACTGTTGCAAACAAAACCTTTAACGTTGCCTGTAATTTCATGACATATCTCTCCATGAATTAAGGATTTGTGGAAGTGGTTCGTTGACGGTTGAGGAGCAGTAAAGGAATACCTGTTAAAAGAATAATCACTCCAGTGATACCTCCAATACCTGCATAAGTTAGGCTAGAGTATAGTAGGTATGCACAAATTGCACAAAATAGCAATGGTGTCCAAGGGTAAAGAGGCACACGGAAAGGACGGGGAACATTTGGCTCTCGGGAGCGCAGAACCAGTAATGCTACCCCAGACAGGAGAAAAAACAACCAAAACACTGGAGCTGTGTAATCTACCATTGTTTCAAAACCTTTGCGAGTTAAGGCACCGAGTACCACCAGTGCTAAGGAGATTGCCCCTTGAACCACCAAGGCATTCCTAGGGGTACCAGTACTTTCTTGCCAACGTCCCAGAAATGAAAAATTCCGAAAGTCACGCCCTAAAGCGTAGTTAGTACGGGCACCAGTAAAAATGGTGGCATTAACTGCACCTAAGGCTGAAACCGCAATTAAGAAGCTGACGAATCTTGCTCCATTTTCTCCAACAGCGCTACGCATCAAATCAGCTATTGGTGCTGACGATGAAGCCAAACCTGCAAGTCCCAAGCCGTAAATGAATGCTAGGTTAATCAACACAAAAATGACTGTGATGATGGCAATACTTCCTAACAACACACGCACCATGTTGCGTTTGCCATCCCGTACTTCTGCTGAGATGTAGGCAGCTTCATTCCAACCACCATAGGTTAGCAATACAAAAATCATTGCCTGACCAAAAGCGGCGTTTTGAGTAGCTGTAGTCGATGTATTTGGCGATACTTGTGGGGCAAAGAAAATACTAACAATAATTATTAGCACTAAACCGAGGACTTTTGCTGCCGTTAGCCAGTTCTGAGTCCACTTCCCTTGCTGCACACCTACAATATTCAAACCTGTCAGGCAAATGACCACACCTATAGCGTAAATGGCTGAAGAGTATTCCCCTAGAGGTAATAACTGAGAAGCATAATCCCCAAACACGAAGGCTGGTAGAGCAATCGAACCAGTTTGAATCACAGTCATCCGCGCCCAAGCAAACAAAAACGCAGGGCTTCTGCCAAAAGCACGCATCAGATAATGATAAGTTCCCCCAGCATCAGGATAAGCAGTCGTCAACTCTGCATAACAGAGTGCACCAACCAAAGACATCCCTCCACCTAGTAACCATGCTAGTAGTGCAATACCTCCACTCTGTACATTTGCTGCAACTAAGGCTGGTGTCTTAAATATGCCTACACCAACCACCATCCCAACAATCAAGGCAATTGCGTCAATTGTTGAAAGTGTAGGTTTTGGCACTGTTACTTTTGTTGCCATATAAGAAACTACCTGGAATTTTGGTAGTTAGCCAGGAGTAAACAACTTGAATAAAAGCTTAAGCTTTAGTGGAAATTTTTTTATCTACTTTAGGTATATTCCTGTTTTCCAGATATCTTTGGGCGAGGAATTTATTTTACAGATTGTGTTTTTTGTCAATACCAAAAATTTCCCTTTGTTTGAAGAGCGTTTATTGCTTGGGACTTTAATACGGAGTTGATTCATGATTATTCCTCTTTAGGTAATTTTCAAATGCTTTTCGTCTTTGCCTTTGTCGTAATCTTTAGCTTAGTTACCGAATGTGACATAAAAATGTCAACCCCAGTTAGACACTGCTCTCATAGACGAATGGCACTAACAAAAGCTATACTCCAGAAGTAGTGTGCGAACTGGTCAGGCGATAAGCCGGAGGCTTGACGCAAAGCATATTGCCAAGAGTACAAATACGCCTGTCAGGATGGGGCGATGATAGGCGCGTTGTCAATTTTTTTTTTGGCAGAAAAAGCTTTTATATTACAGGCTATTGACTAATTGGCTGATCCTCATCATTAGCCTTCTTTTGGGCAGATTTATCTGTTTGTTGCTCATCAGAAACAAGCACAAACTCAGTTTTTATATGAGATTTCTCACCCCATTGATCTAGAACATCTCTAATTAACACTTCTTGCACCCAAATCTTAGCCACAACTGTTAGGGGTAGTGCAAGAAACAAGCCTAGAAAACCAAAGAATGTGACAAAAAACAACTGAGCAATCAAGGTGACAGCCGGTAACAGCGACACTTGATGCGCCATGACAACGGGCGTAATGAAATTGCCCTCAGCTTGCTGGATGATAAAGTAGAGAATGAATACTGCAAGAACTTTCCAGGGAGCATCCAAAAGTGCGATCGCCATTGCTGGTACAACACTCATTGTCGGACCAAGATTAGGAATCAAGTTCAAAAATCCTGCTAAAACTCCCAAAGCCAGTGCTGAACGCACGCGCAAAATTGATAAGCCAATTAAGCTCATCAGTCCCACAACACTCATAGCAATTAAAGCGCCGGTTACCCATCCTTCCAACGACACTTCGCATTTATCTAAAATTCCGTCTACCCGCCGCCGATAAAATGAGGGGAACACGCGTACAAATACTTTGCGGTAAGCTTGGGGATCTGCTAATAACATCCCTGTCAAAACTAGTACCAACAAAATCTTAAGAACAACTTCCAAAGAGCCGGATACAAACGCAAAGGAGTTTCCCAGTGCTCGATTAATAAATGGTTGTGCTTGTTGAGTTAGGCTGTTGATATCAGGTATATATGGAATGATTTCGTCAGGAATGCGAGATCTGAATTCGTCAAACCAACCATTAAAACGATTCAAACCCTTGGGTACTTGATATGTTAAGTCTTGAAACTCCTTTGCAAAAGGCGGTACAACCACGAAGAAGAAGAGTACAATCAAGCCGAGAAAAATGGCTACTGATAACAAAACCGCAATTCCACGCTTCATTCCAGAGCGCTGGAACCTTCTAGCCAGTCGATTTAGGGTAGTTGCTAAGACAACTGCGGCAAACATCAGCAACAGGACTTCCCGAATCTGCCACAGAATATATAAAGAAATAACTAAAGCGATTAACCCTATCCATTGACCTAGATTCACTACCTGACTCCTGGCTGTTGACGAACTGCTTCTTCTTCTTAATGCAGTAAGGCTAGCTAATTCTAGCAGTTCCCGCCTACAGGTTTTTGATTAATTTTGCCGTCGTTGGAGTCGCCATAAGAAAACACTTGTCAGAATGACGCTCGGCAAAAAAACGATCACGAGGGCGTTGGTTGCTGTGGCTGGAATATATAAATTCGGAAGAATATACTTAATCAAAGCTGAGAGTCCAGCCGAGAGAAGAAACACTTTGAAAACAAATCCAAGCTGATTTTGCATAACAAGTACGGCAATTCACATTTATCTAGGGGGGGAGACACGAAATATAAAAATATATCTCATTCTTTAAAATAAATTTAAGCAGAGCAACAGACAACACTCTGCATTGTAAACCGCCATGATTTACTTGCCAGTGTCGCTGCTGCTATTTTTGGTGTTATTATTGCTGCTACCTTTTTTTTCGTTTGTTGTAGCAGTAGACGTGGTGGGAATTGCAGTTGCAAAATTAGGGTTTTCCCCATCTATCGCAACTTTATTATTTACGCTAGTGATATTGACCAGTACCATCAATGTCCCTTTGTACCGTACCGAATCCTCTGTAACAGTGGCAAATGACCTTGCTTCTTTGTGGGTGAGGGAATATTGGGGTATACCCCTTGGGAAAGTACAACGTTATACTGTGATAGCTCTGAATGTGGGGGGAGGCTTGATCCCTGTGTTGTTAGCACTTTATCAATTTACACAAGGAAACGCTCTCGCTATTCTATCAGTAACAGCCATTGTAACAGCTGTTAGCTATTACGCAGCGCGTGTTGTCCCTGGAATTGGCATACAAATGAATCCGTTGCTGGCTCCTTTGACTGCTGCTTTGTCTGCAATGTTAATTGCTGCAAACCATGCTGCTCCCGTTGCTTTTGCTGGTGGCATTCTTGGAACATTAATTGGTGCTGACTTACTGCATCTGAAGGACATTCAAGCAATGAGTTCGGGAGTTCTAAGTATTGGTGGTGCAGGGGTATTTGATGGTATCGCTTTGTGTGGTTTATTCGCTCTTTTATTAACGTGAGATAGTTATTTGCTATTTCTATAAATAAAGAACAAATAACGAGCAATAGAAAAAAGATTGGAGGGTAAATCAACAAATGCCAGTTGAAACTAATAATAAGAAAAAACGTCAAATCAAACTACCAAAAATACGTCAGTTTGGTGGTAGCTTACTCATTCTATTGACCCTTCTTTTTCTGCTGAACTTGATTGTTCCTAGCTTTTTTGGTCCTAAATTACCGCAAGTTCCTTATAGCGATTTTATTGCTCAGGTACAAACAGGAAAAGTAGAACGGGCGATTGTGGGGGGCGATCGCATTGAGTATGCGATTAAAACCCAAACCCCAGATGGTAAACCTACAGAACAAGTCTTTGCAACAACACCAGTGGCGCTCGACTTAGATTTACCTAAAATTCTGCGCGACAATAAGGTAGAGTTTGCCGCACCACTACCAGACCAAAATGGTTGGATTGGCACTGTTTTAAGCTGGGTTGCACCACCATTAATTTTCATTGCTATTTGGGGCTTTTTCCTCAATCGAGGTGGCGGTGGTCCCGCTGCACTGACAGTAGGTAAAAGTAAGGCTCGCATCTACTCTGAAGGTAGCACTGGTGTAAAATTTCTGGATGTTGCTGGTGTAGATGAAGCGAAAGTCGAACTGGAAGAGATTGTTGACTTTCTCAAAAATGCTGAGAAATACACAAACTTAGGAGCGAAGATTCCAAAAGGAGTTTTGCTGGTTGGACCTCCAGGAACGGGTAAAACACTCCTCGCCAAAGCAATTGCTGGTGAAGCTGCTGTCCCCTTCTTCAGTATCTCTGGTTCTGAATTTATCGAACTGTTTGTTGGTGTTGGTGCTGCACGAGTCCGTGACTTATTCGAGCAAGCAAAACAACAAGCGCCTTGTATCGTCTTTATTGATGAATTGGACGCACTGGGTAAATCTCGCGGTAGTGGTTCAATGATGGGTGGTAACGATGAACGCGAACAAACCCTCAACCAGTTACTCACCGAAATGGACGGCTTTGATGCCAATACTGGAGTCATCATCATCGCCGCTACCAACCGTCCGGAAATTCTAGATCAAGCACTGCGTCGTCCTGGTCGTTTTGACCGTCAAGTGGTTGTGGATCGTCCTGACAAAATTGGTCGTGAAGCGATTCTCAAAGTTCATGCCAGAAATGTCAAATTGGCTGATGATGTGAACTTAGCAACGATCGCCATCAGAACACCTGGGTTTGCTGGTGCAGATTTAGCGAACCTTGTCAACGAAGCTGCACTCCTTGCTGCACGCCAAAATCAACAAGCAGTGACGACGGCTGATTTTAACGAAGCCATTGAGCGTGTTGTTGCAGGTTTGGAGAAACGTTCTCGCGTTCTCAACGAAACCGAGAAAAAGACAGTTGCTTATCACGAAGTTGGTCACGCCATCATCGGCGCTTTGATGCCAGGAGCTGGTAAAGTCGAGAAAATCTCTGTTGTCCCTCGTGGTGTTGGTGCTTTGGGTTACACCATTCAAATGCCAGAAGAAGACCGCTTTTTGATGATAGAAGACGAAATTCGTGGTCGGATTGCAACCCTATTGGGTGGACGTTCTGCAGAAGAAACCGTCTTTGGCAAAGTGTCCACAGGTGCGAGTGACGATATCCAAAAAGCGACTGACCTTGCAGAACGCACCGTTACCCTCTACGGTATGAGTGATAAACTTGGTCCTGTGGCATTTGAAAAACCTCAACAGCAGTTTCTTGAAGGATATGGTAACCCGCGTCGTTCAATTAGTCCCGAAGTGGCAAGAGAAATTGACCGCGAGGTGAAGCAAATAGTAGATAATGCTCACCATATTGCCTTGAGTATTTTGCAAGAAAACCGCGACTTACTGGAGGAGACTGCACAAGAACTGTTGCAGAAGGAAATTCTCGAAGGTCCAAAACTGCGGGAACACCTCAACCAAGCCAAAGCGCCAGATGAATTAGCGCAATGGTTGCGGACGGGTAAGTTATCGGAAGATAAGCCCTTGATGCAAAGTTTGTTGGTTTAGGGATTTTGGATTGAATCTATATTGATCATTGAAAAGCGATCGCTCAAAAGGAAGTGCGATCGCTTTTTTATGAACCTATTGTTTTTAAAAACGAAAATTTACACAGTTGGTTCCTGATATTTGACTCCTCGTTTTTCGTGACGGTCATCAGCAACAATAGGATAAACAATGCTCCGTAATCGATTGATCGCACCGACAGGACGATGCACTGCTAGACCATTCCCAGGAGAAAAACTGAGATTTTCCCCAAAGTCATTTTCTTTGGGAGAATTAACCTTCTGATGCTTAACTGTTAGACGACCAATTGTAAAAAAGGGTGATTCCTCTTCATTCCAAGCAATGGTACTATCATCAATGGACATCTCTGGGCTAGTTTGAAATTGGATTTGAAAATCCCAACAATATTCAGCATCAGGCTTTGCTAAAGTTTGAATGATATCCTCTCGGTAGTAGTTGTCCTCTGAACCTGAGGCTTTGGCACGCTGAAGCTCACTTTCTGATCTGGACTCTAAAGGAAGCTGTTGATGAGGTGGTTGACTCGAAACCGGAGTAAATGCATATTTAATCACAACTGGATATTCCACAGGAACTCGACCTGGTTGGGATGGATCAAAATCAGATTTGAGTCCCAAAGAATACGCCGAAGCACTCCAATAACGTTCTATGAGCAAAGTCTTGGGAAACCGTTTGAAACTGGTTTCTAGAAGTGAGATTTCGTAGGGATGCAACTTTTTCCATAAAAGTATGAACGGTATAAGAAACGGAGACAGCTTTGCTCGATAAACCCCCGTAAAAAAGCTGTGGAAGTCTTTGATAGTTCTAATAAAAAAGAGTTCGGTATTGTGGACAATAATATCTTGGGTGTGGAACTCGTGACTTTGTGATAATCGCTCTCCTTCTACCCCTATCACTTTTACGGCCATTGAGCGCGTATCTCCTTCATAATCATTCTTAACTGAAAACGCACCACTAGCAAATCGTAGCCAAACCGGATATTGTTTGGGTTTTGCAAATAAACCTTGTTTTAGGGAAATGGCTTTGAGTTGAGCTTCAGTTAATGAGGTGCGTTTGCTCAATTCCTGCTTAATTGCTGCTTCATCAAAGTCAAAGATTTCTAGACTTCCTTGTACAGCAGCGTGGGTTTTAGAATGGGTGTCTCTCTTTGCAGTTTTTTTCTTCTCACCTCCGTAAAGATTTTCCATGTTCTTTTTGACGAGTTCACGCATGAGATCGCAATATTTGGCTTCGTCTTTTTCTGGGTATTCGGTAAATAGTTTCATTTTTCAAAACAGCTTAGTATTTGAACGAAAAATGTAAGAAAATCCCCTCTGTTTTGGTGACAGAGTTAAAGGGGTATTGTTAAGAGCGATGGCACTTTGTGCCCGCCAAAGTCGATTACGCGGAGATCGCACAAAGTGCTTGCCTCACATGAGCATCGCACTAAAAGCCGATGTGAAATCTTGCAAATTTATTGAAGGTCAAAAGTCACTTTGTACTTCTTGTCTGATGGAGGAACGTTGCGATTCACTAAATCTGAAACAGTCTTGGTATTTTGAATAATTTCCCAACCCACAGGAGAAAAAGTGTCTTTATTGAAGATATTGGGTGAGAGTAAAGGATTATTCAGCGCCTCAGAAAAGGCATCTATTCCAATTAAGCGTGCTACTAAGGGAGGGATAGTTGAATTTTTCCGCACCTCCTCGGCGTAGATTCCCACATAAAACTCAATATTATCAACATCACCATATAATTCTTTGAGTTTCTCTTGAGCAAATTCATCGCCAGTAATCTGCTCAAATTTGGTCACTCTGGGGAAACCACACATTTCTCGATAATCGTTGTAGCTTGCTAATTGTAGCTGTCGTCCTAATCTGATAGAGGGTAACTCTGTTAATTCAACCAGTATATCAGGAGTGTTGAATAAACCAATTCTTGTACCTGGTTGGGAACAAGTTTCCTCCATTAATGCCCCCAAACCTTTATCAATAAACATCTTATTATTCCAGAGAGATGCAGCAATATGGGTTGGTTTGCCGTCATACTTAAAGGTATCCGGAATTGAACTATGCCAGCGATAAACAAAATCAAACTCAATTGTCATCCAATTGGGACGATACCAACTTTCCTTCGTAAAAGCCGCAGGATCGGCAAACAACTTAAAGTGATAGGGAGTTATGTGGTTAATAAACTCTTCCATAATGATGTTTAAAATAATCGCCATGAGAATATTTCTCGCGGTTTGGAAGAGGCGTTCATCATCCCAGTCTGGATAACTGCGTACTAACTCATCACAAAGACGATTATGTTCCCGGATACATAGAGTGTTGAGCATGACATAGCCAATTTGCACATTTGCTCGTTCTACTCCCATCGCAAACAGATATTGTTTTTTGTCTGGAGGCTGTCTTTTTTCATCATTGACGGGTTCATAAAGACCGTTAAATTGAGGATCAACTTTACCCTGTGCTGGATCAGCATAGTAAAACAAGGGATATTCTTCTTCTATGCCATCTTGACGTTTGAGTTTTTGAGTTTTGAATTTACCTCCTTGAAAGGTTCTTAAAAGATGTGTTTGTTTTCTGGTTAAACCATAAACATTACACAAATCAATTTCATGGTTTGAAGTATTTTTTAATTTATGACCCTGGTTGTGATCGATGCGGAGAAAACTATCGGTAAACCACTGCACCCAATAGGGAAACAGCATAGTCGATTTGCTAGAATAAATCGTTTTACCATCTCTTTTACGAAATAAAATCGCCAAATCTTCGACTTTAGGCAAATTCTTCTGGGAGTTCAACTTTGGATCAGGCGGTAAATGCCGTCCAATATAAGTGCGATCATTGAGTGATTCCCAGGAAGTATAAGTATCAGTTTTCTTCTGAATGTTAGTATCAGGAATCTGCTCATCTAGAGTCATCATACTGTAGGGATTAGGACGAGTAGGAATTTTGTAGATGAGACTATTGATTAGAGTTTTGTTAACTTTGCGTGCCAGAGATTGATTGCTTTGTACAAATTTCCAAACACCTTTAAAATTTGTTAAAACGAATGTTTGAATTTTATTGTCTAATCCGTCTTTAGATGTGTCTCTTTTTCCAGCCATAATTGTTTTTTCCTCTCTTTTTTCACATGATGTATTGAATGGACTGATTCAATCTAGAATCCCCCGCTATTGCTAAAAGGGAGTTAATGTCAAGAACTCACATCATTCAGTTTGTCGAGAATTTTTTGGAGATTCTTGGGTCGATAGTCCTGGCGACTTTTCAAACGGTTAACCGTGCTTTCATGAAGATCTTCAATAACATCGCCGATTTCACGCAACTTGATTCCTGCCAATTTAAAGAATCCAGCATCGTTTTTAAAGTCACATTCATAATCCGGGTTAATGCCTGTGGGAATCACACTTGGATCTAAGTCAAGCCCCAATCCTAGGTTACCGATGGAGTCAATCATCCACTGTAGGGCAGCATCTGATAACCCCCTGTATTCTTCGGTTCCACCGCCAACGCAACCATGCGCACCTGGAAACCACTTTTGAATCACTCGCTGGTTTTCGGCGTCAGGATTCTTTTTCATGGGAGTTACATCAAAGACTTCGCGCATTTCGTCGATCGCCATAGCGTGCAATGCATTCTGAACATCTTTGTTTAAAGTCGTGTCATGGAATCTATACCGCTTATTCAGCTGCTCGTTCAACTGTTTGAAGGCGGGTATTCCAGGAATACCAAGGGCACCGACGGTGTCAAAACAACCGAGTAAGGTGATCGGCACGCTCTCTCCGTAAGTTTTACGGTATTCTTTTGCTTCCTGATCCTTAGGTTTAACACCCCGACTACGATAAAGCTCGTAAGCTTCATGTGTTTTGGTGACATGGGGTCGGCTTAGAAGACCAGAGCAATAGATCATCCCCACTAGACTCCTAACTGTGTAAGCACCACGACTGAAGCCGAACAGATAGATTTCGTCACCCTTAACATAGTTGAGGCTAAGAAATCGGTAGCCATCTTCAATATTTGCATCGATTCCTAGTCCCATAGCTCCGCCTAAAACCTTTTGACTCTCGGTTCCAATGCCTGCGTCATAAAATATGACTTGTGGAACCCCATCATTGGCGATCGGTTTCACGGACTGAGCCAGTTTAACTATATTGCTTGGGTAAGGATTTGTTAACTGTTGCCAGGTTCCATCACAACAAACTACAAGACGTTTCTTCATAGTTCTATTTCAAAACCTTTGAGTAATTAGAACAACATTATTTTATACCAAAACTTGATCCTGTGGCATTTGAAAAACCTCAACAGCAGTTTCTTGAAGGATATGGTAACCTGCGTCGTTCAATTAGTCCGCAAGTCGCCAAAGAAATTGACTGCGAGGTGAAGCAGATAGTAGATAATGCTCACCATATTGCCTTATTTTGCAAGAAAACCGCGACTTACTGGAGGAGACTGCACAGGATCTGTTGCAGAAGGAAATTCTGGAAGGCGCACAACTGTGGGAACGCTTCAACCAAGCCAAAGCACCCGCTGAACTAGCGCAATGGTTGCGGACGGGTAAGTTATCAGAAGATAAGCCCTTGATGCAAAGTTTGTTGGTTTAGGGATTTTGGATTGAATCTATATTGATTATTGAAAAGCGATCGCTCTAAGGTGTGGCGATCGCTTTTTTTCGCCTAAATTTTTTCACCTGCAACTGACCTCAAATCACAGTTAAGTAACTACAAATGTCTTCAACTGGTTGATTTATATAAAGTTAGTAATAGTTGATTGCCCAATAGCCCATTACGGCATTGTGCTTTGTTGCAGTCGCAATATTCGTTAAACTTTTGTTTGTTTGACTTCTTCCTGTTCTACTTGTTGAGTAGTTGGTTCTGCATCGGTCGGTCTTTGGACAACAACCCCTAGCAAAACAGTAGCAATACCACCAACGCTACCGCCAACTTTCTGATCAATAACCCCTTGGGTAGTGAGGACAGTGGAAACACCTGCAACAACACCCAGGAAAGTTCCAAGTAAATCAAGTTGCTTTTTGTTGAGTTTCATAGTGGATAATCAAAGTTAATGAGAGTTTACTGAAAAAAAGAGATATCAAGTTAATAGCTGAGATAAAACCCATATATTAAGTTGAGCCAAAGGTTTAGCTTGTTTGTGTTCCTTCTGATTGTTAATAGTGGAGAGTGAGACTAACTTATGCACAAAGGGGATAGAAACCGGTCGGATGGTGCCACTAGAAGTTATATTTTTCTCTTTTGAAAGAACGAAGACCATACCTTTTAGAGTTCCCTACAGACAATAAAAAATGTGAAAACTCGCGCAAAGACACAAAGGCACAAAGAATTTTTTGGTGTCCTTTGCGTCTTTATGGTTGTTTTCTTAACTTCGCTGCCAAATTTTAATCGTCTTATCTAAACTCCCACTCACTAATAGTTCTCCTGAAGCAGTAAAAGCTAATGCCGTAACTGTATGTGTGTGACCTGTAAATGTACCCAGCAGTTCTCCCGTTTCTAGGTGCCACAACTTAATCGTTTTATCTGCACTGCCACTGGCAATAATTTGTCCATCAGGACTCAACGCAATAGCGTATACTCCGTCCCTGTGTCCGTTGAGGGTGTGAAGTAATTCCCCATTTTCTAAGTGCCAAATTTTAATCGTTTTATCTCGACTACCACTGACTAAAATTTTGCCATCCATAGTGACAGCCAAGGAACGAATAATATGGGAATGACCTGTAAACGAGTGCAATAACTCAGGAGCGAAAGGTATCTGACTTTCCTGTTGGCAGATACGCCAGACTTTAATTTTGCGGTAACTCCCTGTAATCAGAGTTTGTCCATCAGGACTCAACGCTAGTGAATGGGCTGCTGTATCTTCTAGAGATAAGGCAGTAGCAACCTGACGCTGCATCAAGTCCCAAAACATAATTGTTCTATCATCGCCCCCAGTTGCTAACATTCGTCCATCTGGAGTAAAGGCAACACACCGCACCATTCCATTATGCTTGTGCAAAATATCAATCAAGTCTTGTGCCCCTACGTGCCAAAGTTTAATTGTGGAGTCTGCACCAGCACTGACTAATGTCTGCCCATCTGGACTGAAAGCCAGCGAATTCACTTCATCAACTAACCCAGAAAAAATCCAAGGATGTTCTGATAATGTCCCTACTAACTCACCTTTGGTCAAATCCCATAGCTTTGTCTCCCCACGACTACCACTTGCCACAAGAGGAGATGTGTTCCCATTGTTACCCCTGTGACTGAAAGCTAGGCAATTAATTCCCCTGGTATGTCCTTTTAAGGTCTGCCAGCATTCCCATTCACCTACTATTGTCTTGAGTGGATGGTCTGATGGTAAAGTCTGAATTGTTTCTGTGATCACAATTTCATTCAAGACTCGTAGCTTATCTTTTTGAGTACTCAGTGATTCTAAATACCAACTCAGCCCTCCCGCGTACAACAACTGACTTGGGGTAATGTGTAGTTTTGGCTCACTAAATTCAATTTGATTTGTGGGTAAAAAACCTGCTACGATCACTTGCTTTTCATAACCTCTTTGACCAGTAAATGGGTAAAACAAACATAGAAAAATTAAGACTTGATGATTTTTTAAATCTTCTTGTGTGATCGACCATCTAACTTTGTCTTTTTTGATACTGTTAAAACTTTCTCCATCAGCAGCATAAACCTGAAGACTGACTTTGGGATTTAAGCTAAGCACGTAGGGAAATTTGCTTTCACCACGTAAATTTCCCTCATCATCTAGAACTATATTGTTCAAGCTATCTTGTGCCACTTTTTTCACCTGCTTGCCTAGGCGATCGCCCATGACTCGGTCAACAATTTGCTCTCGCAAAAGATAATCTTCCGCTTGGTGCTGGAAGTATCTTGGAAAGGGAATTGCCCAGTCAGGAGAATCAGGATATTCAGGCGGTGTCGGAGGGGGATTTTTGGCGATAATTTCTGCTTGTTTGCAAGCAATCTCCAGCAGTTTTGCCAATGATTCGCCCCAAAATGCCATAATTTCGCTATGGCAACCTTTGACTTGACTTTCCAGCAAAAAAAGATCGTAAGTCTTAGGTTTTTTGATTCGTTGAAGGAAATCAGCTTGTTGAGCCTTTAGTAAGCTAATCCAATCCATTTGCATTCCTGCCGCGCAGTATTTGCATACCTACGTTAAGTTAAGTCAAGGCAATCGCTCAAGTTAGTATATCAACTTCAGTTGTTTAAGGAGTCGGTTATTTCAGTAGTTAATGTAACACAACCTTTTGGTGTTGATAGACACTAAATGACTATAGTCAAGTGATGACGTAGCCAGTTTGCCTTGAAAAAATTGAGATGATAGATGATTTTACCTAACCAAAAGCATGAAATACTGTTTCACCGGACGCAGTTTTAGACAAAACTGTGCTCAAATTTGAACAAATTTGAAGACTCGTTGAAAAAAAGCTCTATCCTAGCTTTTTAAACATAGACACTTACAGCAATTTTCAGCTACATAGACTAACTTTAAGACAGGGGGTAGAAGATATATGAAAGTGCATTAAAAAAATGTATTTTCAAATACTTTTTATTATTGTAATGTATTGGAACGAGCACATGGCGTGGATCTATCTTTTTATTGCTGGTTTATTTGAGGTAGGGTGGGCAATTAGTTTGAAGTATGCACAAGGGTTTACTAAGTTTGGTTCCAGTGTCGCCACTATTACCCTCATGATACTCAGTTTCACCTTTTTGTCTAAAGCCCTGCGTACACTACCGCTTGGAACTGCTTACACTATCTGGACAGGTATAGGAGCTGTTGGTACGGTTTTGTTGAGTATAGTTTTATTTCAAGAACCTCTTGAAGTGCGCCGCCTCACTTGCATTGGCTTAATTGTCATAGGTGTGATAGGACTGAGGCTAGTTTCTCCACATTAACCGTGAGCCTACAGTACAGTATGTTTTAGGTAAAACACACCACCGGAAAATCAGGAAGTGAAGAAGTAGGCAAATAAGCCAGTCTTGTGATGAATCGTTAAATTTTCTACCACAAGTGTGAGCCGTAAGAGCCAGAGATCTGCAACTATTGCTGTGGAGAAATAAAGAGTGATTCATGGATATTCAAACACCAGACTGGGTTAAACACGCTGTTTTTTACCAAATCTTTCCAGATCGGTTTGCCAAAAGCAAACAACCCCGGAAACGGCTTTTACAAAATGCTGCTTGGGAAGATTGGGAAGCTATGCCTACACTCCAAGGTTATAAGGGAGGAGATTTGTGGGGGATTCTAGAGCAGTTAGATTATATACAAGACCTGGGAATTAATGCCATTTACTTCACACCGATCTTTCAGTCAGCTTGCAATCACCGCTATCACACACACGACTATTATCAAGTTGATCCAATGCTGGGTGGTAACCCGGCTTTTAAGGAATTGCTAGACGCTGCTCACGCACGGAATATCAAAGTTGTTCTGGATGGAGTATTTAACCATTCTAGTCGTGGATTCTTCTTTTTTCACGATGTTTTGGAAAATGGCCCTCATTCACCTTGGGTAGATTGGTTTAAGATAGAGGGCTGGCCCGTTTCTGCTTACAATGGTGAATTTCCTGCCAATTATGTGGGTTGGAATGACAATCGAGCGCTGCCAGCGTTTAATCATGATAACCCCCAAGTGCGAGAGTATATCATGGAAATCGCCGAATATTGGGTTAAATTCGGCATTGACGGCTGGCGGTTGGATGTGCCTTTTGAAATTAGAACTCCTGGTTTTTGGCAAGAGTTCCGTCAGCGAGTCAAAGCAATTAATCCCGAAGCTTATATTGTCGGCGAAGTTTGGGGAGACTCCCGTCAATGGTTGGATGGAACTCAATTTGATGGGGTGATGAATTATTTGTTTGCGGGACCGACTATTGGTTTTACCGCTGGCGATCGCGTCGTCATGGAACAAGTACAAAGCCGCGACTACAAACCCTACCCACCGTTGTTCGCGCCTGAGTATGCTGAGAAAATTGAACGACTCTTGAAACTTTACCCTTGGGAGATTCAACTGACTCAACTAAATCTACTTGCGAGTCACGATACAGCACGCTTGCTGACGATTGCTGGTGGTGATAAAGCAAGTTCAGAATTAGCAACTTTACTGCTTCTTACCTTTCCTGGTGCTTCCAGTATCTATTATGGTGATGAAGTTGGTTTACCAGGAGCTATTGATCCAGACTCTCGACGTGGTTTTCCACTAGAAGCTAATTGGGATAGGGAAATTCTCAAGACTCATCGCGAATTAATTGCCATAAGACACGCTTACCCATGTTTGCGTACAGGCGATTACAAAGTCCTATATGCTCAAGGAGCACTCTATATCTTTGCGCGAGTTTTGGGAACAGAAGAATTGATTGTTGCGGTTAACGTTGGTACTGCTGAAGCAAAAGGAAATGTTGAGATTACAAATTTGAACACTCAACCTAATAAGCTTTTGTATGGCGCTGCACACGTAGAGTGGAGTGTTGAGGGAGAATCTAAGAGTCTGACTTTAAGTCTTCCTCCACGCTCAGGCTCCATTATAGGTGTAGGGTAAATGAAAGGGGTGTAGGGGTGTAGGGGTATAGGGGTAATTAGCCCCGAAGTTTAAGGTTCCAAGCCCCTTAATTCATTAATGGAAAATATGAAAAATATCAACCGAGATAGGTAGTACTTGGTTGATGGCGTCAAAAATCAACCCCCTCAATTTATTGATGGGAACCCTTACACCCTTACACCCTTACACCCCTAGTTGTTGACTTCTCCTACCCTTGCAGGAGTGCAGTAGATTGCACTTTTATTTTCCTGCAATGATTGCAGGCATCAACACTGCATCAATAACATGGATGACGCCATTGTCGGTAATAATGTCAGTTTTGACGACATTGGCGTCATTGACTTTCACTTTACCATCAGCAGAATCAATTGCCACAATTGACCCCTCTAGTGTTTCAGCATGGTCAATTTCAATTAAATCCTCATGCATAGCATCCCCGTAGGCTACATGATACATGAGAATATTTTTTAATTTGGGGATGTCTTGCAGCAATGAATCTAAAGTTCCAGGTGGTAGCTTATTAAACGCTTCATCCGTGGGTGCAAAAACTGTATAGGGACCAGGACTTTTGAATATCTCTAGGAGTTCTGCAGCTTCAACCGCCTTCACCAGCGTATTGAAATTTCCGGCGTTAATAGCAGTGTCAACAAGGTCAGGCATGAGATAATGTTATGAGGTTACAAAATATTTATAAAGTGATAAAAAAGTATCAGCCTCTATCAACAGAAAGGTTGCTTGTAACTAAACAGCGGGCGGTAAGCATGTTGGTGCTGCTAAACTGAAAAGAATGACTTCACTCAACCAGTAATTTATGCTAAAGCGTTCTAAGTTCGAGACGACTCAATCGCAAGTTATGCACCGTGCTGAGGATCTAATTAGTGCAGCCTCAAATCGTTACCGCATTACAGTTCAAGTGGCAAATCGTGCGAAGCGTCGGCGTTACGAAGACTTTGACAATCCAGATGATACAATGATGAAGCCAGTACTGAGGGCAATTATCGAAATGTCTGATGAACTGACTCAACCAGAAATTATTGGTGAAGTCTAGAGTGATGTCTACTGCAAAGAAGCAGGAGACAAGGAAGCAGGGGAATAAAAGACTCCCTCATCTCCCTCACTCCCGCTTTCTCTCACTCTCCTTCCCTCCCCATCTCCCCTTGCAGCACATGATTAGGGGAGTTGGGATAATACTGATTAGTCTACTTGTTTTGAGTTCTTCCCAACCGGCTGACGCTCAAAGAGTTACTCCTGGTGAAGCTTGGCAAGCAGTTTATCAACAATTACCCGACTTAGCGCGAGAAAATCAGTACGTTAGCAAAGAAACGGGCAAAGTTTCAGAAAATAACACCTTGGTCAGTCGTATGATACGGTATCACTCCTATTTGAAGGGACGTCCATCAAACTATCGACTGGATTGGAAGCTGACTTTGGCTGATTACCTGGGTGCTAATGAAGTGATGTATGAGACGACTTATCCTGGGAATGATACTCTGAAAAAAAATCCTTTTGATGGCGATCGCGCTGTTATTGCACGGCTAAACCGTCGCCAGCGGGATGCGTTGGTGCAAGCTTTAGTAAATGTTTTTAATCCTAATTCCCAAAGTACACCAGCTTCTACCCCCACTCCCTCCTCATCAGCGCCAGAGAACACAACCCCAACTCCCAGACGAGTACCCAAACAAGGCGGTGCGCAGTTACTTAAGTGATGACTTGAAAATAAAGACAGAGGGAGTGAGGGAGAGAGGGAGTGAGGGAGAGAGGGAGAGAGGGAGAATATTTTTATGCGTTATTGGTGTACGCAGTTCATGACGGCGGGAACATCCCAATTTTGCCAATTTACCAACATGATGAGTTGTCATTGCGAGCAGAACGTAGTGGAGCGAAGCAATCGCAAAGTCTAGATGTTGCGATTGCTTCGCTTCATTTCATTACGCTCGCAATGACAAAATATATTTTTACACATTTGGGATGCTCCCATGACGGCTACTTATAAGTCTTGATCAAATCAGGAAAATAACTCACGAAAACTAAATATTTTAATATAGTTTCATAACGATTGAAATAACTATGAAACTCAATTTATTTGCGGATATACTCAGTCCGAAGGTTCGTAAAAGCAGTGCGCTTTACGCCGTCGCCTTCACCATCACCTCCACAGCAACTCTGACTCAGCCAAGTTATGCTCAAAACCAAAAGTTCTTCTGCGGAATGAGCAAAGGTGTTCCAGCAACACTGGTTCGCACCTCACGGGGAAACATCCCGATGATTCGCTGGGTTGATGCAGGATTTGCTCCTCCTTGGATTCCTGAAAGGCGCTGTGAAGAAATATCTGCCAGATTCCAACGATTCTACGAGAATGGGACGCTAAATTTCCTCCGCACTGGTAGATCTGAGCGTCAACCTGTATTGTGCGTTGCTGCCGAAAAAGGTGGTCCTTGTTTACCTGAGGGAATATTGCTCACTCTCAAGCCTGGTAAAAATCCTGAAGATATTCTACAACAACTGTTTAATAGTCGCGGTGGGGCTAGTCCTGGAATCGTTGAACTAGGTGGTGACAGCAGCAGAGATGTTGTTTCCTCAGAAAAAGACGCAGCTTACCTTGATGTCCAAAAACTCCTCTCTAAGATGGAAGGTAGAGAAAGCACATCTTGTCCCGCAGGACAACCTCTTTGGAAATGTTAAGCAAATTGCAAACTAAATCAACATGCAATGGCGCTTACTTCTACTGGTTGCCTGTATTGGTAGTTTATCAATCTCCTCGGTAGCATCAGCACCGAATGTCGGGGTTTGTGTTGAGCAACCGTTAAAACAACGTTTGGGAAACCAACTGCAATACAAAGCTAAGTCGATTACAGTCAAAGTCTTGTCAAAAGACTTTCTGGGGTCAGGTATTCTGATTCACAAACAAGGCTCAGTTTATACAGTACTGACGAATGCTCATGTACTCAAGTCAGGCAAACCTCCCTATCAAATTCAAACCCCCGACGGTTATGTGTATGTGGCTGATGTCCCTAGCACCAAAGACTCTCCTCCCTACTTTAAAAACAATGATTTGGCTGTTTTGCAGTTTCGCAGTCCTAAACTCAGCTATGCGATCGCCTCTATTGGTTCAGCATCAAGTCTGAATGTCGGCAATGAAGTGTTTGCAGCTGGATTTCCCTTTGATTTTGACACAAATCAAGACCAAGGCTTTGTTTTTAGAATAGGTAAAGTTTCTTTAATTCTGAAGAAAGCTTTAGAAGGTGGCTACCAAATTGGATATACTAACGATTTACAAAAAGGTATGAGTGGAGGACCACTGCTCAATCGCTTTGGTGAGGTGGTAGCTATCAATGGAATGCACGCTGAACCTCTTTGGGGTAATCCTTACGTGTATCAGGATGGAACTCAACCGGAACAACCTTTGCGAGAGAAAATGAGTAAATCTAGCTGGGGGATTCCGATTGAGACATGGAAAAATGCGAAAAACCCCACTCCTTAACCTCATCGCGTTTTACCTCACCCTTGATTTTAGCTTTGCTAAAATCTTTCCCTCTCCTTATTAAGGAGAGGGATGCCCGACAGGGCAGGGTGAGGTTTACCCCGCAGTCACTCTCGTTCCCAGGCTCCAGCCTGGGAATGCAGTTCGCTTAGGCTCTGCCTCTGGTAGCTCAGGAGGCAGAGCCTCCATTGCTGCATTCCTTGCCAGAGACAAGGAACGAGACATTCGCCTTACGATGGTGGTGTACATCTCGCGTTTTACCTCACCCTTGATTTTAGCTGCGCTAAAATCTTTCCCTCTCCTTAATAAGGAGAGGGATGCCCGATAGGGCAGGGTGAGGTTCTTCAGGATTTATAAGCAATTCAGCGAACTTAATACTACTAATTTTGATATAACAATTATTAGGGCAAAATTTAAATATGAATTTCTTTTCTCGTCATCTACCACCGGTGCTGATGGGTGCAGCAGTCGTAATGGTGCAACCTCAACTCGCTGTCGCATTATCTCCAACACAAATCAGCGACATTGCGAAAGAATTTACTGTTCTGATTACTGGTGAAGGTATTGGTTCTGGGGTGATTTTTGAACGTAAAGGTGACACTTATTCTGTGATCACCAATCAGCACGTGGTGACTAACGATGGGAGATATGAAATTCAAACACCTGATGGCAGTCGCTACCCAGTTTACTACAAGCAAGAACTACCTGGGTTGGACGCTGCAATTGTGCAGTTCACAAGCAAGAAAAATTACCGCCTTGCGAGTTTAGGTAACTCTGACCAAATCAGGCAAGGGATGACAGTTTATGTGGTAGGTTGGGGTTCGGTTAATGATTTATCAGATAAAACCAACAAATCCAGCTATCTTACCTTTGCTGGAATCATTGAAAGTCTGAGCAAAAACCCACAGCAAGGTTATGGTTTGGCATATAACAATCAGGCGATACCCGGAATGAGTGGTAGTCCGGTACTAGATGAAAATGGTCGTGTGGTGGGGATTAACGCAGCAAGACTTGATCAAAATCTTACGGTACAAGGAACACGACTGTTGGAAGGTTGGAGGTTAGGAATTCCGATTAACATGGTTTTAAGAACTCTAAATCGTCCGGTAAGTTCGCCAGTAACCGCACAACAACCAGGTGCTAAACCAAATCTAACTACTGCAGGACAAGCAGATATAAGGAAAACGTTTGCAAGACTAAGGAGAACTGAAGCTTTAATTAGCTCAGGGGGAGCTAAGAAAAATAGAAAAGACTACCAAGGAGCTATTGCTGATTACAACCAAGCCTTGCTGATTAATCCCAATAATCCTGATGCTTACTATGGACGAGGTCTCGCTTACTATTATCTGAAAAAGTACCAGGCAGCTCTTGAGGACGTGAACAAGTTACTGCAACTCAGTCCTAAAAATGCGTTTGCTTACGTAGTACGGGGTTGTATCCGCACTTTGTTGGGAGACAAGCAAGCAGCGCTTACCGATTTTAACCAGGCACTTCAGTTAGATCCCAAACATGTAAATGCCTACAACAACAGGGGTGTTATCCGCCAGGAGTTGGGAGACAAGCAAGCAGCGCTCGCTGATTTTAACCAGGCGATTCAATTAGATCCCAAATTGGCACTTGCTTACACCAACAGGGGTGATATCCGCTATGATTTGGGAGACAAGCAAGCAGCGCTCGCCGATTATAATCAGGCAATTCAGTTAGATCCTAAAGATGCAAATGCCTATATTACCAGGGGTAAGTTCCGCTATGAGTCGGGAGACAAGCAAGCAGCCCTGGCAGATTATAACCAGGCAATTCAGTTAGACCCCAAATTGGCACTTGCCTACACCAACAGGGGTCTTCTCCACTATGAGTCGGGAGACAAGCAAGCAGCCCTGGCAGATTTTAACCAAGCAATTCAGTTAGACCCCAAATTAGCACTTGCCTACAACAACAGGGGTGTTCTCCGCTATCAGTCGGGAGACAAGCAAGCAGCCCTGGCAGATTTTAACCAGGCAATTCAGTTAGACCCCAAATTGGCACCTCCCTACAATAACATTGGGTTGCTCAAATACGAACAAGGAGATATAGAAGGAGCTATCCGTCAGTTTCAAACCGCTATTAATAATGACAGCAAATTAGTAGAACCCCAATTAGCTCTGGCAGTGGCACTTTATAGTAAAGGAGAGCAGCAACGGGGTTTAACGATGGCAGAAGCAGCTTTGCGTTTGGACAAACGTTTTGCTGATTTAAAGTTTCTCAAAGAACAATTCTGGGGGGATAAGCTAATAGCAGATGCGAAAAAGCTTTTAGAAAATCCTAAGATTAAGGAGATAATATCTCGCCCATCTCGCAGTCAATGATATTTATATAATTACGAAAAAAACAATATGACTACTAACCTTTTACAACGCATTACCTATAATCCTGACGTGTGTCACGGCAAGCCTTGTATTAGAGGACTTCGTTATCCTGTAGAATTAATTCTCGAATTGCTTAGTTCTGGCATGACAATAGGTGAAATTTTAGCAGATTATGAGGATTTAGAGCGGGAAGACATTTTAGCTGCTCTACAGTTTGCAGTTCGCCTTAGCCAAGTAAAAAGTATCTATAAAATTGCCTCGTGAAATTTCTTGTTGACGCTCAATTACCTGTTCGACTCGCTCGATTCCTGGAATCTGCTGGCTACGATACAATTCATACAAAAGACTTACCTCACAAAAATGCGACATCAGATACAGAGATTAATTCTATTTCAATACGGGATAACCGTATAGTAATTACCAAGGATTCTGATTTTTTAAATTCTTTTTTAACGATTAAAGAGCCTTATAAATTACTTCTTATTACCACAGGTAATATTAATAACCTAGAATTAGAGGCAATATTCGCAGCTAATTTGCAATTCTTAAGTGAGTTATTTGTTAGTCATTCCTATATTGAAATGACTCGCGATTCAATCATCGTTCACTATTGAGGCAGAGCCTCAGGTTATGCATTCCCTGGCTCTGCCAGGGAACGAGGAAAATTCTGTTTTTCTTACTTGGATGGCGTGGACGTGTTTTCCCGAATCTCCAACGAATTAATCATTGCTTGTGCAGTTTTTAAAAACGCATCATATTGACTTTCTTCTGCTGTGTAAGTCACAATGTATGCTTTGCTATCCTTTACTGTCCAAACCGCCATCATCTTAACATTAACTTGCTCTTGCTTTCCTGTGTAAATAACTTCATGTGCTGGTAGATTTGCCAATTTAGCTGGATGCGATTCATGAATTCTAGGACTTGTTGAATACTGGGTGATTTCATTAACTTTTGAATTTGTATACTCAGGTAATGAAATAGGTTTTTGCAAGTCTTGCATTTCTACAGATAGTTCTGGTTGAAAAGAATTGGAACTATTGTTTTGAGGAAGAAAGAATTTAGCAACATCACCAGTAAATCTATCTTCTATCTTTTGAATTCTCCAAGATTTAGGATATTTCATCCTAATCATAAAATAGTTAGAACTATCATAAGTCAAAAGTGATGAATCATGATGTGATGAAGCGAATATTTTATCTCGTATTTCTGGAACCAACACGGCTATACAAGGGACAAGAGCAATAAACACTAAAGCTAAAGCAATCTTTGTATTTTGCCACTTCTTTAATTTATTTTTTGTGACTAAGCTTGAAAGCGCTTGCGAAACCTCATTGACTGACTGATAGCGCTTACGAGAATCATAACGCACCATTTTGTCTAAAATATCTGCTAGCTGAGGTTTAACTTGTACCAAATCTCGCCAAACAACTTCATGAGTCTCTGGATTTTTTGGGAGTTGTTTAGGCAAAATTCCTGTCAGGGCTTGGATAGCAGTGATACCCAAAGCATAAATGTCGCTGTTAAATTCTGGATTGCCAATAGCTTGTTCACTTGGCACATAGCCGGGAGTACCAATAGGGACTGTCTTTCCTTGAGAGTTAGGTTTCAAGGTACTGATTTTTTCTTTGACTGCCCCAAAGTCAATCAGAACTAATTTGCCATCTGAGGTACGTCTAATAATATTTGAAGGTTTAATATCTCGGTGAATAATATTCTGCTGATGAACAAACTCTAATATTTTTAAAATATCCTGCAAAAAATTAATAACTTTATCTTCACTCCACTGTTTACCTGGTATGATATCGTTGCTTAGAATATCACCGTTTATAAATTCTTGAACTAAATAAAATTCTCCATTTTCCTCAAAATGCGCTGAAAGTCGCGGAATTTGGTCATGGTTTCCCAACTTATACAGGACTTGTGCTTCCGTTTCAAATAAACGTGTGGCTGTTTGTAAGACAAACGGATCCCGAAGCTGGGGCTTGAGTTGCTTAACTATGCAATATGGTTTGCCAGGTAAGTCTTTATCTAGAGCCAGATAAGTCTCACTAAACCCTGTTCCCAAATGTTTTATAATTTCGTAGCGCCCCCGGAGCGTTCTTCCTAGCATTTGATTCACCATTAGGTGCACAAGTTCCTCACCTGATGCTTGATACCGATTGTGGCATAGAATCTGATTTAGCAGAAGATATCTACGCCATGATACGGAACCTCACCCTGCCCTGTCGGGCATCCCTCTCCTTATTAAGGAGAGGGAAAGATT
>NZ_CAWPKW010000365.1:0-26157 GCF_963888615.1 Brasilonema octagenarum UFV-OR1
GGTTCATTCCGCTGAGTCCTGAGCCTGCGGCACGGCAAAGCCGAACGGACACGCTTCGCGAACGCTCCACTTCGTTTCACTCGCAATGACAGGTAGTACCTTATCGAAAGGACAACTGGAAACAAAGCACAAAGCCTTCTTCATTCCATTTGTCTGGCGACCAGATCAGAAAACAGCCCCTCTTGTTCGGCTAATTCTTCAAATGTACCCACCTGTACGACGCGCCCTGCTTCCATCACATAAATTCGGTCAGCATTGCGAATTGTGCTGAGGCGGTGAGCAATCACTATCCGAGTTGCATTTAATTTATCTAAACTTTCAGTAACGATCGCTTGTGTGCGGTTATCCAAAGAACTAGTCGCCTCATCCATTAAAATAATTTTTGGCTTATTGACAAGTGCTCTAGCAATCAATAATCGCTGCCGTTGTCCTCCTGAAAGATTGGTACCACCTTCACTGATAACTGTGTGCATCCCCATCGGCATTTGCTCAATATCACCAGCAAACCCCGCCATCCGCGCGGCTTCCCAAGCTTCAGTGCGCGATATCAACGCAGAGGCAGATATGTTCTCAAAAATTGAGCCAGATCCAATTCGACCATTTTGCAGCACTACCCCGAACTGCCTTCGCACTGCCACAAGGTCTAATTCTGCCAAATCAAAACCATCGTAGTACACTTTTCCTGAGAATGGAGTTTCAAACCCCAACAACAACCTCAATATCGTTGACTTCCCACTTCCGGATGGTCCAACTATCGCGACAAATTCCCCTGGTTGTGCGTAAACACTGACATCATCAAGAATTGGCGAACCATCGTCACGATAACGAAAGCTAATATGGTCTAAAAGGACACGACCCGTTAAGCGTCCTGGATCAATTTTGTTAGAATCGTATTCCATCTCCTGCTGCAAAATCGGCTTTGCCCGCTCCCACAGTGGTACAATCGCCAAAATAGTAATCAGAGTATTGCTGAGGTTGCTGACTCCCCCGATAAAAATTCCCAACGCGGAATTAAACGCCAAAAATGTTCCTGTTGTGAACCCGCCGCTACCAGTTGCTTGAGCCTTTTGCAGAAACACCACCGCCAACCCAAACAACAGTGCCGAAGTAAGCAAAGATAGTACTTCGTTCAACACAGAAACACTGTCTTTAATTTGTTGCGATGTTGCTGTTAGTCTTGTTCTTTGGCTGTACTGATTTGCCCAAGCTGCAAACGCTCGTTCTTCTGCCTGCGCTACTCGCAACTTGGCGACTCCATTTATAAGTTGTATTGTTAACCCACTAATTTCACCATCCAATTCTTGCAGCCGTCGCGAAAAGCGAACTAATAGCAAGCCAGAGACAGCAGTGATTGCAGCTGTTAGCAAAGCTACGCCCACCCCAACTAAAGCGAGTTGCCAACTGTAAACAAACATTAGCACTGAATTCAGTAAAGCAAACAGTCCGCTTAACAGGGTGCGTTGCGTTGCTCCCGATAGTAGCCGACGAATTTGGTTTACTGATAAAGTCCGGTTTAGTAAGTCGCCAGAGGAATAAGAGCGGAAAAATGCTGGACTTAATCTCAGGAGTCGATCCCAAATTGCAGGCTGCAAACTACTATCAGCAGCGTTTTCCACTCGCAATGAAATAATCCCTTGGGACAAGCCAAAAGCTGATCTTCCAAAGGCGATCGCAAACAGTGCCAGTCCTATTTGCGATAATAAACTCTGATCGCTATCCGGAATTGCATTATCCACCAAAAGCGCTGTTGCTTGCGGCACAACCATCCCCAATAAGCTACCAATTATCCCAGTTACCAGAATTAAAATGATGTCTTTTTCATAACCCTTAATGCCAAACTGAAACAACGCAACTGCATTATTGATAACTTTGGGTAACGGTCGGTAAAACTGGTATACTTGCGGTGCTAGCCTTGCCGCTACTGCGTGATTGACAAATGTGCGAGTTTGTGCAACTGGATCAAAGAAAATATAATGTTTACCTGCTGGTAACAAAGCGATTGGACGTTGTTCTTCTTGGGTATAAGCTAAGAGTGGACCATACTCACTCAGCCACCAGTTATACTCTAGCACCACGCGACGAGTGCGAATTCGGGAGGAGCGAGCAATAGCCTCCACTGGATCTTTGACTCGGCTGATGTCCTCAGACTGCGCTGGAGGATTTATCGTTATCCCCATTGCTCGTCCTACAGCACCCGCCGCCACCAGCAGGGGTGTTCCTTGAAAAGATACAGCTTCTTGCTCCGGTTGCAACACAGAAGCTAACTTAGAGAGTGCCGAATTGACAACCTGACGGTTGAGTTGCTCTCGTTGTTGAAATTGGCGAAAGGCTGTCTGTGTTTCCTGTTGTTGCAGTGAATTTAAATAGTTGAAGAATTCAGAATGTAACTCAGTCAAAATGCTTGGCAGTGAAGCCGCATTTTCTGGTTTTATTAAGGATAAATAATGAGAAAAATTTCCTGCTGTGGGTTCGGTGCTGAATATTTCACTTAAGTGGTTTATCCAACCCTGTAAAAGGTCGATATGCGTAGCCTCAAGCCTCCGGCTTATCGCTCCTGTTTCACCCGCTACTGCACCTGATGCTACCAAATCTGCGATGGAAATTTGGGATAATTCTGTTGCCTCAATTGCTATTGCTACTAAACTCAAGGATTCACCGATTTTGGTTGCTGCACCAAACAACGCCTCACCTGCACTTACACTGAATAAATAACGGCGATGCTCGTTTGTAGCCGCCTCAGAAAGCCCAGAAGCCAAAGGCATCTCATCGGAGACTTTTGTGGCAAACAATGATACATGTCCACTCACGACAACCCAAACTTTTTCTGGGTCATCTAGCAGTAGTCGTTCATTTCCTTTAAGGCGGTACAGGACTTCCATATTTCTAAACTGTTATTGCGTAGCTCTGCTCAACAAGCGTTACGGTAGATCAACGGCGATCGCGCACCCGTGGTAGTACTTTTACATTGTTCCACCCACTGCGGACTATTCGCGCTAATAATAAATTTCTTTTTGCACAGATATTGGCAGTAATACAGTATAGTTATTATACAGCAAGTTGATAGCAACACATTTCCTCAACTTTTTCGCCTACCTATTAATGTGCCTTGATTTCCAGCAATGACAACATGGGTACAGTGCAAGAACCACACTTTAGATTGATTGTACAGCAAGGTTTTCAGGCTTTATTAGTACATACGCATGGATAAACTTCAGACTAAAAAAAAGCACATAATATCAGACTTTGGCATACAAGTAAATACACTTTAGTATAAATTTGACTAATAATAAATATTTCAATAAGTAGATACAAATCTAGTCACAACCCAAGTACTATAAAAGACATTCACTCAAGACCGAGTGAAAGCACACAAAAGACAAGGTAACAAAAAAATGAACGCACGTAACGAATTTGAAACCACTTTTGAGCTTGAAGAACTGTCTGATGCTGATTTAATGGCAATCAACGGTGGAGCAATTGGTGATGATGTTGGCGGTGTTCTTACAACCGCTGCCGCTGCTGTTGATGTTCTTGGTCAAGGCCTCCCTCGCCCTGTTAATAATCTTGTTACAGGTCTTGGTGTTTCAACTGCCGGACTTCCTCTTGTTGGTGGTTTAACAGGTCCTTTACTTTTTAGCCTGGGTACTTACCCTAGTCCCTAGTTTTACCTGTGGTATAGCTAGAATTTAATTTCACATCTACCCAAATCTGTATTAAATACAGAAAGTTCAACTAGTGCTGACAAACTTGTTTGTCCACTCAACAGGGCAGAGCGGTTTCATTCACTAAAAGACGCTGACTTATGGCCGTGTAGGGTAAGAGACGGAAATAAATTAGAATCTGATTAGACAATTATCATGGCGATGCACTTAAATTTCTGGTTAGTTTAAGTAGCAATTATTTTATTTCCGACATCTCAAATTTCTCGCTCATGATATTGGCAAAATCCCTACCCAGCACTTAGATACCTTGCACTGTTCCAAAGTGTCAATTGGCACTTGACACTAGCGAACTTTATAATAACTTTCTGACCAGCTAGCAGCTTATATTACTTTCCCCAGTAAGACTTGCTAGCTGGTTTTGGTTTGGGTTTATACTGTTGGCAAAAGCCTCGGTACTTTTTGGCATATTCATCTAATAGACATCTCCAGAAATTAATTGTGCGTTGTCTGCAACCCTTGTAGAGACGTTTCATGAAACGTCTCTACATTGTTTTTCACGCCTATGTCTAATGTTTTGCCTAATTGTAATATTAGAAATTGTCAGCAAGATGATTGACAATTTAGAATATATGTACAGAAGTTTGTACATAAATGGATGCTATCCTACAAAATCACATCCCCAACCGATGCCAGAAATGACTTTTTTAAGCTGTTAGACCTGGTAGTAGAAAATCATCAAGTGTATATCATCAATCGTCGTGATAGCGAAAACGTAGCCTTGATTGCTGAGTCAGATTTAGTGAGTTTGGTTGAAACGGTTTATCTTTTGCGATCGCCTGCAAATGCACGTCACCTACTGGATGCAATAGAAGAGTCAAAAACAGGAAAGATTCAACCTCAAACTATGGCAGAACTTCAGCAGGAGTTGGGGATTGAACAAGAAGAAGAAAAAGAAAGCTTCAGCTGAGGAAATTAAGCCAGTTGTTGTGAATCGCACTCCTGGTTTTAGTTCTAAATTCAAAGAAGATTTGGCTTGGTGGTTCAAGCAAGATTTTGACAAAGCGTCGAAAATCTTGGATTTGGTGACGGGTGTGATGCAAAATCCCTTTGAGGGTATCGGTAAACCAGAACCACTAAAGTATATTTCATATATAGCAGTCCGTGCAGGATTGTAACCATCCTCTCTTCAACGCAGCAATTTAATCATTCTTCAGTACGCAGCAAGCTAGCATATTTCCCCCCTGAGTCCCATAACTCCTCATGCGTACCCCGCTGCACCACCTTTCCCTGCTCCAATACAATAATTTCATCACAATCGCGAATCGTGCTGAGTCTGTGCGCTATCACAATACAAGAACAACCACGTCGCCGCAAATTCCTATCAATAATCAATTCTGTTTGAGCATCCAGCGCCGAAGTCGCTTCATCCATAACCAATACCGCTGGATTGCGAACCAATGCACGAGCAATTTCTAAACGCTGGCGCTGTCCACCACTGATGTTCATTCCTCCTTCAATCAGCTTTGCATCATATCCCCCAGGCATAGATTCAATCAAATCGTGAATGACTGCATCAGAGCAAGCCCGCACCAAATCTGTTTGTGAGACTGTTGAATCCCATAAGGTAAGATTTTCCTGAACCGTCCCACCAAACAGAAAAATATCTTGTTCTACCATTGCCAAAGAATTCGCCAAAACAGAGCGAGGAATCTGAGTTCTCGGTACGCCATCAAAGCAAATTCCCCCGGACCAAGGTTCGTATAAACCGCAAACTAGCTTAGCAATTGTAGACTTACCAGAACCACTCCCTCCCACGATCGCCACTCGTTGTCCCGGCTTCAGAGTTAGGCTAAAGTTCTCAATCAAAGGGTTGTCTACACGGCTATAGCCAAAGGTAATATCTTGTAACTCAACATAACCCTGCAACCGAAAGGATATTGGTAATTGGTAATTCTCCCCTGCTTCCCCTGCTTCCTGCTGGGGTGCTCCCCGTAAGGCTTCTGCATCGACCGAATTTTGTAGTACATCATCAAGGCGGTTTAAGTCAGCCTCTAAATCTTGCAACATACTGCCAAAATTAATCAAACTGTTAATTGGCCCTAGAAAGCTGGCTGTTAAACTTTGGTAAGCAACTAACATCCCAATACTCAGGTTACCGTTCATCACTCGATAACCGCCGAGAAATAATATAGAAGTGGTTGTCAGCGCCGTCAAAAGTGTTGGTAATACTGTCAGAATTTGAGTTTGTAAAGCTAATTGCTGCTGAGCGTTGAGGGCTTTGGCATAGTTCCCCGCGAATTTAGCAAACGAGTCAGACTCAAGCCCGGAAGCTTTGATTGTTTCTATGGTTTGAATACCGGCGATCGCCACCCCGTTGACCTTACCATATTCCTGTGCCAGCTTCATATTGGCATCTACTCTTGTTCGCGATAAAAACTGTAGAGCAAAAAAGTTTATCGCGGCAAAACCAAGAGCAACACTCGTCAGTACCCAATCGTACTGGAGCATAATCAGAAAGTAAAACACCATCATCACCGTGTCAATGATTGTGGTGGCAAGGGTTCCTGAAAGGAGATTAGCAACTTTGTCATTCAGTTGCACACGAGAGCTAATTTCACCTGCAAAGCGTTGAGCATAAAACCCAACTGGTAAGCGTAGAATATGCCAGAGAAACTGCCCCGACGTTGTCACCGACAACTTAAGCATCAACCGCCGCAAAGAAGTCAGCCGCAGCCAAGCAAGAAACCCCTGGAGTACAGCGGTGAGAACCATTCCTAACATCAGCGGTCGTATCCAGTCAGAGCGCTCAGTGACGAGAATTTCATCAACAAACACCTGAGTAAAAGCTGGCACAGCTAATCTGGGAAAAGTCAGTAATAGTCCTGCCAATAGGCAAAATATAATGGTGTTCTGCGAATTTTGCAAGCGTGAGGCTAAAGCAGAAACAACATTATTTTTTTTACCTCCTCTTTGAAAGTCTGATCCTGGTTGCATAGCCAGGACGATCCCAGTGTAGGCGCGGCTAAACTCTTCTAGGGAAGCTGTTCGGCGTCCTGCGGCGGGATCGTTGAGGTAAACGCGGTTTTTCGCGAACCCTTCCACCACAAGAAAATGGTTGAAATTCCAAAAGACTATGTAGGGGGGAGGAAGGGTTTTGAGGTTTTCTAAAGACGGTTTGAAACCTTTGGCATTTAAGCCATAGTTCCTCGCTGCTTTGATGACATTAAAGGCGTTGCTACCATCTCGCGAGACGCCACACTCACGCCGTAATTCTGCCAAAGGGACAATGCGCGAGTAATAACCTAGAATAATTCCCAAAGCAGCAGCACCGCATTCCGTTGCTTCGATTTGCAGTAGCGTGGGGGTACGGACGCGATTCGTTTGAGGTCGAGGTAGGAGACTTTTAATGAAGGCAAAGGACATAAGATAATTTTGCCCTAGTTAGCCAGTTAGCTGCAAGTTCATCAAAATTAGCTTTCTCACGACTTGGCAACTTCAGCAACAGATAAATTTGGTTTGATGCGTTGAACAAAGGCTAGTGGCATCACCCCCAACCATTTTTCCCGAATTATGCCGTTCTCCAGCAATACGCCAGTTGGAAAGGCTTCAGCGAAGCGACTCATGACGAACGGGTTCATCGCCACTACCGGAAAGTTGATATTATAAAGTTGAACAAATTCTTGAATTTCTTCCGGTGTTCGGGCAACTCCTGCCACTACATCTGGTAGATCAGGTCTTTTGTGAACTATTTTTAGCACTTTGATCCAGCTTTGGCACATTTGACAACCCGGCATTAAAAACACAACTAGTTTGTCACCTGTTGTTAAGCTATCGGCGTATTCTTCTATCCATTTGGGTTGCCAAAGGCGATCAACTTTAAGGAGAGATAAGTCTAATAAAGGTTTTTCTTTCTTCCACAAATACAAATACGAAACACCAGTCCCGAGACAACTGATTGCTAAAGAAATGAGTAATGCGCTCACTTGCTGGGAAACTGTTAAAATATCGGCGACGGGATAAAACCAAGCCAACCCAATCAAAGCAGTGTAGAGGATGTTGAGGAGTAAACTTTGGTTGGGACTAATATTAATCAGACCGTTATAGCAACCACAATCATTTGTGCGTTTGGTCGAAGTACTCCAGTAAGTTAAAGCCGATAGGATCAATAACAGAACAATTGTACCGGGAAAAAGCCACTGGGGAAACAGCTGTAAAATCAACGCTATCCCAAGGACACACTCTAGAATTGTGAAGGCGATCGCAACAGCTAGATTCACCTTTTGGGAAAACAACTGCAATTTAGTGATGTGGATAATAAACGTCTGAGGTGCGAGTGCTTTGACAATACCTGTCACCAGAAATACACTGCCAACCACTAAAGTACTGATGAGAGAAATTGAATACATACTGAAGAGCGATCGCCACTTAATAGTCATAGCTAATTAAAGCACAAAAGGCTACTACAGTGAACAGTAAACAGTGAGTCCAGTGCTGCAGAGAGAAGTGCCTTGCGCGGGTTCCCCGCGTTGTGGCAACTTCGGAGAGGGTTTCCCGACAGAGGCGACTGGCGAACCCGAAGGGCGTGAAAAAGGTGTTTTTTTCATCTTTTGCTGGCTGCGAAGCCGCAAGTCTTAGGCTCAGATCTTGCACGTACCCATCTTCATAAAGTGTAAATTGACCAGTATCAGGTGAAATACTAGGACTTACGCACCGTAACGCAATTCTGTGAAGCTCGTCGGGGGAATCCTCTCCTGACGACAAACTTCACATCCGCAGCGAGTGCAGCGATCCCGCAATCTGCCGCAATCTCAAAACTTGATTTTATTTTACAGTGTGTAAGTTCTGAATATGTAGCCGGACTTGGATGTAAACGTGTAAAAATTCGGCTACCTATGTCTTTAATCGCTGCCTAATTCATCCCGCAAAAAAAGCAAGCCCAAAATTTAGATGTTGGACTTTAGATTAATTTCTATATAAACGCCAAGCTGTTTACATACAAAGAGTTTTGGACAAATAGCTCAAATTTTCGCGGTTTGTTGGAAGCGAACCTCAAAAACCCTACATAGACTAGGATTGGTGAGAATTTATCAAATTATTAGTCTAAAGTCCAGTTAGATGCAGTTGGCAGAAAAATCACTTAAGTGCTTGACCGTTGCATAAGTCCTGATATAATGTACAAAGGAAAAAAATTCATCCCAACTTCAAGGGTGCTTAGGCCAAATCTCTCAATAAATTCACCAAACAATGGCTAAGCCCGAAATGAGTGAAGCATTTACCCAATTCTTGTTGCATAATTACCTAACTTTGAAAAAGCTTCAAAAACAGAAGCCTTATTTCTGTTGTTGAAGATTTGGGTTGAACGTGCGTTGCTCCAGTGAGCACGTAATTTTTGCGAGCTTTTAGGGCTTAAGTCAATTGCTCTAAAATTCAGGGTTCTGCCTTTCTTCGGGTCATCTGCAGTTAAGACGTTAACGAAGAACTTGATGGAGGCAAAATAATGAACAATACAGATTCTCAATCTCAGGCGCTTCAAAGCAATGTCTCGGGTCAACAAATTCCCGATGTCATCCCTAATCCCAGCAATAGTCAAAATTCCACTCTTAATGTGAATGGAGAAGGTACTGGAATTTGCAAAGGTGTACAAGATACCATCGATTCTTGGACTAACAACGGCTCTGGTGGGAATGGTACTCAGATTAATGGCAATAATGCAAGCAGTACTCTGCCTGGTCTCTCTAGTTATGATCCAAGCCTCGTCAACAATGGCAACAACAATCTTTCTGGTGGTAGCAATGGAGATCCTCTGACTGGAGGACAAGACACCCTCGTCGGTGACTCTAATCCAGACCAGCTCACTCAGGACTTTAACAATTCTAGTGGCACATCTCCATCCCCTAATTCTGCAACGACACCTGCATCCCCCTCTTCTTCAACGCCAACAGCAAATAACTCTGGTATGTACTACGTTTCACCGGATGGTAATGATAGCAATCCAGGTACAAGTGATAAACCTTGGAAAACTGTTAATTATGCGGTCGGGGAGAACTCTGTTGTCAAGGCTGGTGACACTATTCTGGTTCAACCAGGTACATACAATGAGCAAATTACCCTTGGTAAATCTGGTAACAGTGAGTCTGGTAATATCACACTTAAAGCCAATGGTAATGTCACAATAAATGACCCTGATCCTAATAATGGAGCCTTCGGAGAAGGACTTATTCAGTCAGCTGGCAAAGGCTACTGGACCATTGATGGCTTCAATATTCAGAATAGTGCCTGGGGTGGAATCGCTTTACGTGATGCCAACAATATGACTGTTCAAAACAACCATACCTACAATTCTGGCTCTTCAGGCATCATCGTCATGCCTGACCAGTACTTCCAGGGTGGAGAAGCTGAGGTTACTAGTAAAAATATCAAGGTGCTCAACAACATTGTCGAAAAAAGCAATGAGAAATGGCCAGGTGGCACAGGCGACAATTCTGTATCTGACCCAACTGGTACACAAGAGTCCCTGAGCATTTGGGGTGTCGATGGGTTTGAGGTGGCTAATAATACCGTTAAAGATGGCAAACGCGAAGGTATTGACGTCAAAACAGGTTCTCGCAATGGCTCTGTTCATGACAACAATATAAGTGGTCAAGCCTCGCTTTCTGGCACATATGGAGGCTATCAAGGAGGCCCTGCTCTTTACATAGAGGGTAATCGTTCTGCTTCATTTAACATCGATGTCTACAAGAATGTAGTCACTGGAAACATTGCTGATGGAATTGTTGTTGCAGATGAAGTGCCTGAACAAGGGGATGTCTCTAACATCCGAGTTTACGACAATATTGTTTCTGGAAATGGAAAAGAAGGTATGAATCCTGGTAACGGCATTGCCGTGACTAGTAACGTTCGTAACGTTGAAATTTTCAACAATACCGTTGATAATAATGTCCAAGCCCTTAACATTGATGGCAGCGGTTATGTCAGTGGCGGCTATAAACCAACCGACATTGTGGTACGCAACAATAAGTTTACTAATAGTAGCTACCGGAATGGGTTGATTGAAGATGCAGGCAATGTGACTTTGGATAGTAACTCGTTCTCAAACAAGTTTGACAAGCTGTATGAAGGTGGAACTGGAATTGACAACATGAAGGAGACCAACAACATCAAGGTTTAGTCAGTAGGATTTGTCAACCCAAGTAGGCAATGACTTTCACCTCGCATCTGGATCGTCAGCAATTGGTCAGTATGATCAACATGACTTGGATAGTGTACAACGACCTCAAGGTGCTGGCACTGATATGGGTGCTTATGAGTATGGAAGTCATGCTTAAAAATACGGCTGTGTGAAAGGTTCGAGCAAAAGTTAGGGATGAGGCAACATATTGTCTGTGGGTAAGCTGGATACTAACAAAGACGGTGGTTGTGATCCACACATACACTGACACTCATCCTTAAAACATTGCTAACAAGAGGAGTGATTTTACAAAGTTGATTCAGCTTTAGTGAAATCACTCTCTTTAACCAAAGTTTTTCATAGCAAGGAGCGATGGCGCAGAGCACACCGTTTTTTGAACGGTGCGCTCCTTTTCTCTGTTAATCTGGATTCATCTGCGTATATCTGCTGTTCTAAGTAGCCCTCAAATTCAGATTTTTGTCAAAAATATATTAAAATTCTCGACCACACATAGAATCAACAACTGTAAGTGGTTTGTTTTTATTCTGTTCACGACAAAGTAAAGTTTGAGCTAGACGTTGCTGATAGTAGTATTGATGAGCAGTCCAGCCCACAGGCGTACCAGCAATTGTACCAATTATTAAACCAGTAAGTAGGCTCTGAATAAGGTGCTTTCTTTTGATAGTATTTTGTCTAACAGATATCTCTTCTTTAAACATAAAAATTCTTCCTTATATTCCTTCCAAAAACTACACAATCAATATAGCTAAAAGCTAATTTGCTTTACAATTATTCTACTTTTTAACTTACACTTATCTATATATTTAATACTTAATCACAAACTTTCATCTGAAAGTGCAATTTACCTGTGACAATACTATTTTTAATAGTATCTGAAGACAGCCGAGAAAAATGCAAATATCCAATTAGTAAACATAGATAAACACAGATGTAAATAATACAATCTATTAACTCTGTGCTCATCTATGATTTTTTGTCTGCTACTTAGCAAAAATTATGTCATCTGATATTTTCAGAATTTTAGATTTGTGCACCTGGTTTGGCTTCAGCACCCATTGGTGAAACGTAATCGCGGAAAAGAGTGATTTGCTGCTCATAATCTACTTGGATAATTTTGCTGAGCAGTTGTTGAGCTTCCTCGGAAAGCTTATAGTCTGGAGGCATAGGAATGATAATAATTTGATCCATACCTTGGGATAAGCGATACCAAAACAGTAGTTTGGTTGTATCGCTTAAGGAGCCGTACATCCGGGTATAATCAGTATCTGCTTTGTTAATCAAATCACGCTGAAATTGCAACTGTTCTTCGTGGGAGAATTCTTTAACTTGATTGAACAAACCGTCAGCAATTTCTGGAGAAACAGTACTTGCTCCAGGCGCAGCAGGTGTGATAGAACCACCCATTTCTTTGTAAACGAACCAAAATAAAGCTAGTTGTTCATCTACGTCCAACCCTTGCCAAGCTGTAACATATTCACGAATAGTTGGATCACCCGTTTGAGTAGATGTCATAAAAAACTCCGATTGCCATAAATTACCAACACTATCAAGGGTATCAAACGTCTATTGAGTATTTAACCCCACTCAAGGCAGATGTATCGAAATCAAACAGAAGAATAAGAAAACAAACAATAGAGTGGGATTTTAGAAAAATTCTACATTTTTTATGATGATTTTTCAGAAGACACCCAAAAATGAAAACATAAAACATCCATCAAAAGGCTTGTTTATTCTAGAATCCGAGTTGTTGACGGAATTTTCAGCAGGTTAAAATATGGAAGACATTTCTAAAGACAAAATAGCAATTATTATATGCTCTGTCAGTGGTATTGAAGAAGCGATCGCCCTTCTTTGCCTAGAGGGGTTTTTCCAAAACCCCTCTCCCCAAATCGGAGATTTAGGGCAAGCAAACGGAGTTTGGTTGGGGCATAGGGCGCACGCCTTGGGCGCACGCCCACAAATTTACCAAATAAGGAGCATTACTTGTTGTAAATTAACTATTTAATGATCCAATTGAGCACGTAGTCAATTCAGTTCAACGTTACAGTGGTAAAGCAATACCCTATGCTGGAGATGTTTCACAAGAATTCCACGCTCAAAACTGCGTGCAAAGAGCAATTAATGTTTAGCAAAGGAGAAAGGGAAGGAAGCCCTGACTCCCTGACTCTCTCATCCCTTTGTTATTCAGTCTCTTCTGTCTTGATAATCTTGCGATGACTTTGGATCTAATTCCCAACGGTTATCATCACGCTGATCTAAAATTTCTGTTGTGCGTAAAAAGGCTTTGTCGTCCATTTCCATTCCAACAGCAGCACCGAGTTCATCTACAATATCTTGATCAGGAGTAGGAGCGGTACCACCTACAGCTTCATCACCTTCATCTGCTGCTGTTTCCCAAGCTGCATCCACATCCCCTGCTGTTAGTTCTGGATTGGCATCAGAATTTCTTTTGATTTGGGTCCGCAGTTTATGATCGCCAATATTATACCCCGGTTCTGTCTTAACACCAGTGCCGTAAGATTCGCTAATTTCTTCTGGCAAATCATTTGTTTCAAGTTCGTTATAACTATTTTGCCTTGCTAAATCTTCTTTTTCTGCCATAATCCTAGTCCTTGCTGCATCCTCAAGATAACGCTTTATCTTCAAAGGGTAGTCTTCCTAAAGAAGTATGACTTTTGAAATAAAACAATCTCTTCCTTAAGAATGAAGAGAAGGAACTTATTGATGCATAGTCTTATATGTATCAATTCACGTTATAGCCACTTCATGGAGAGTTATGAGTTTAAAGAGGTGAAAATTAGAAATTATTTTTTCTGATAATTCTTACCTACTTACAACTCATAACTATTTTTTTTGACATTTTGTGAAGAGTGCTAGTTCAAAAGCAACATCTGTATCTCACTTAAAAAATAAAAAATATATCCCTAAAGAACGACGAAGAAAAGTTTTTAAGATGTCATAAAATAAGTAAGTACATGAATTCATGGTCGAGTGATAAGGTAGTTAGGAACTATGACTTTAAGCTTTGAGCATATTGAACTCAAAATCATAGCTCCTGACTGTTTTCTAAAATCACAAATAAATTGAGAAATTTATTGAGTGATTCTACATGTAGAGTTGCTATTTTTTGTGTGTTTCGAGATATTGTAACATCTGCTAAATTTGAATAATTTCAAGCTAATTTCTCAGATAATTACGTCTAACTCTTCCCAGTATCACCAACGAGTGAAGTCACTGCATCAAAGAGTGCAAGTCATTAAGTCCTAAATCCTGACTGACGGATTACAACTCACAAAAAAAGTTAAGGAATGATACTTGAAGCACTGAATGTTCATTTAGTCGAGGAATTAAGGAAAATCAATGGTCAACTATACTACTGGAAAGAAAAAAGTTGCTATCCTCATCGAAAATGATGTAGAAGACGCAGAATTTCAAGTGCCTTACAATGCATTAAAGCAAGCGGGAATGGAAGTCGTTGTTCTTGGTTCTCGTATAAACGAAACTTATAAAGGGAAACAAGGCAAAGTTTCTAAGCAAGCCGATGGGACTACAACTGAAGCAATAGCTTCTGAATTTGATGCTGTAGTCATTCCCGGTGGTGTGGCTCCCGACAAAATGCGGATCAACCCCAATACAGTCAGATTTGTGCAAGAAGCAATGCAGCAAGGAAAATTGGTAGCTGCAGTTTGCCACGGACCACAACTTCTAATTGAAGGCGACTTGCTCAAAGGAAAACAAGCCACTGGTTTCTTAGCAATTCGCAAAGACATAATTAATGCTGGTGCTAACTATGTAGATGAGCCTTTAGTAGTTGACGGAAATTTGATTACTTCACGTCAACCCGGAGATTTACCAATTTTCACCACAGCTTTATTGAGTCGTTTGGGTTATGGTGGTAAAGAAGCCGCTTTACCAGATGAGAGAGATCCAAAAGCCGAATGGTGGAAATTGGCTAATGCTTGGGGTGGTTCTACCAAGGGTGAGGTTGTTAAGGCTTTGAATACAGCTCTTTCTGGTGAACGTTATTCCCAGGAAGCGTTGGAGAAGTACTCTGAGAAAGAATCTGATCAACAAATAAAATCTCTGTTTCAGGAGATGATTAGCAATAAACAGCGCCACATCGAATTTTTGGAAGCGCGTCTAAATCAACTAGGCGAAAAACCTTCAATAGCCGCAAATATTGCGAACCAGTACGCAAAGGTCAAAACCGCTCTTACAGGAAGTGACGATATTTACCAGTTGCGTTCTGCCTTGGGCGATGTGCAAACGGGTATTGGCGATATTGGCAACTTGATACCAGCAACAACCGACCCGGTATCAACTGCAATGTTCACACAAATTCACAAAGACCTGTTGACACACGAGCAGCGACTCGTAGATCTGTATCGCACTCGGGTGGGTGCAGACGTTAAGCCTGCTAAACCGACTACAGGGGCTGCTGTGTCAATGTAAGGTATTTGTGGAACGAACCACGTGGGCGTAAAGAAGCAAAAGAATATCAGGAAAAGACTTTGCGAGGGGCAGTCGCCACCCTTTGGCAAGCCCCTGCGGGCGTCTACAAGTCGGCAGACCCCTATGGCTAACGCCACGCCTTACGGCTATCGGGGAAGACCTGAGCCCTATGGCTAACGCCACGGCTTCGCCTATCGGGCACGGCTTGAGGTCGAACGGTCTGGCTGCGCTAACGCCAGATCGATGCCTACGGAGGGAAACCCTCCTGCAACACTGGTCTCACCGCCCACTGTCCTCGCCTTGGTGGTTCGTTTTTTAAGAGTAGAGGGAGAGCGAAGAACATGGCATCAATATCGGAAAATAAATCGAGTCAAGCTCAGACAGAAGCCAGTGAAACTGAGCGTTGGGCTTCGTTAATTGGCGGTGGTGCAATGGTGTTAATGGGCTTAAGCCAACGCTCCCTCAGAGGGGTGTTGACGGCTTTGGCAGGTGGCGGACTAATTTATCAGGGTGCAACTAAACAAAGCACAATTAAGCAAGCACAGCAAGCAATCACCGGTAGCGTCACTCAAGTGATAAAAGTAGAAAGAACGGTAACGATTGATAAGCCAGCAGACGAGCTTTACCACTTTTGGCATAACTTTGAGAATCTGCCCAATTTTATGAAGCATCTCAAGTCTGTGAAGGTGTACGATAATAAGCGTTCTCACTGGATCGCAACTGCGCCTTTAGATGCAAGTGTGGAATGGGATGCAGATATTATTGAAGACCGGGAAAACGAATTTATCTCTTGGGCTTCAGTGCAAGGTGCAGATATTGACAACTCTGGTTTTGTCCGCTTCAAAAAAGCGCCTGGTAACCGTGGAACTGAGGTTAAAGTCGTTGTTGAATATAACCCCCCTGGTGGTGCTTTAGCATCTGCTTTTGCCAAACTCTTTGGTGAAGAACCAGAACAGCAAATCGGTGATGATTTGCGCCGCTTTAAGATGTTAATGGAAGCAGGCGAAGTTGCCACTACTGATGGACAAGCAACAGGCGAGAAATGAAGTTGTTAGTTAAATAATTTTGACTAACGACGAATGACTTTGAATGCATAAATTTATGCGAAAAGCTTCAGGTACTGCAAATTAAAAACAACAGAGGATTTTTATGGCTCGCTTACGTAAGATTTTGACAGTTTTTCTAGTTGGATTAACATTTTTTGTCACCCAAGCTTTTGGCTATGGCGCATTACAAGCCCAAGCTAATGAAACGGTAATCAGTCCAGAAGGTGTTTATTACAAAGGAACACCTGAAGGCGCTGGCAGAATAAATCACAACGATAACAACGTAGTTGACCAAGCAAAACAGAACTTAAAAGAAACTGCTGATAATGTGCGCGAAAAAGTCAACAAAGTGGGTGATGCCGTAAAAACTCCAGAAGCTACTCATTACAACGCAACACCCGATGAGGACAATTTCAGCAAAGGCAATAAGCTATCTCAAAATAGCGGTCAAAACCCCCTAAAAGAAATTGCTGATAATGTCCGTGAAAAACTCAATCTTGATGAAGAAACTCCTCGCGCTACAAAAGAATTTTTGAGGTCAACTGAAAGAAAAGTTGAAAATACTGTTGAACCAGTAACTGGAACACGAGAAGGATACTATCAAGAGCCTGCCAGAGTGAGATAAGTAGAGTTTATGGTGTAGGGTACGGTAAGTCCCTACACCATAATGACGAATGAGTAATCATTAAGGACTAAAGACTATGAAAGCAGTTTGCTGGCATGGTGCCAACGATGTGCGAGTCGAAACGGTACCAGACCCCAAAATCATTAACCCACGAGATGCTATTGTCAAAATTACCTCCACGGCAATTTGCGGCTCTGATTTGCATCTTTACAACGGCTACATCCCCACAATGGAAAAGGGGGATATCCTCGGTCATGAATTCATGGGGGAAGTCGTTGAAGTTGGTAGTGCAGTAAAAAATATTAAAGTGGGCGATCGCGTTGTCGTTCCCTTCACAATAGCCTGTGGTAACTGCTATTTTTGCAAACATGATTACTGGTCGCTGTGTGACAACTCTAACCCCAACGCTTGGATAGCTGAAAAGTTGATGGGTTATTCACCATCAGGTCTATTTGGTTACTCCCATATGTTGGGTGGTTACGCTGGCGGTCAAGCAGAATACGCCAGAGTTCCCTTTGCCGATGTAGGCTTGTTCAAAATACCTGATGGTTTAACGGATGAACAGGTACTATTTTTGACAGATATTTTTCCGACTGGTTACATGGCAGCGGAAAACTGCAACATCCAACCTGGTGATGTCGTTGCTATCTGGGGTTGTGGACCAGTTGGGCAGTTCGCCATCAGGAGTGCTTATTTGCTGGGTGCAGAGCGTGTGATCGCCATTGACCGTGTCCCCGAACGCCTGCAAATGGCGAAAGAATACGGCAAAGCAGAAGTTCTTAACTATGAAGAAGTGGATGTTGGCGAAGCCCTTAAAGAAATGACAGGCGGTCGTGGTCCTGATGCTGTGATGGATGCAGTAGGAATGGAAGCGCACGGCACAGACTTTATGGCGTTATACGACAAAGCAAAGCAAGCAGTGCGTCTAGAAACAGACAGACCTACAGCCTTGCGCCAAGTGCTTGTTTCTTGTCGTAAAGGCGGTCATGTATCAATTCCGGGTGTTTACGGAGGCTTTGTGGACAAAGTGCCGATGGGTGCTGTTGTGAACAAAGGTTTGACCATCAAGACGGGACAAACTCACGTCCATAAGTATTTACGTCCTTTACTTGAGCACATCCAGAATGGGGAGATTGACCCATCATTTATTATTACCCATACCTTACCTCTGGAACAAGCGCCCCACGGTTACGAAATTTTCAAGGATAAAAAAGACAACTGCATCAAAGTTGTATTGAAACCATAATGGCATTGGTCATTTGTCCTTTGCTGCAAATGACCAATGATTAACGACTAATAACTAACTATGTTTGACTCTGTAAAAAAAGAACTATCTCGGCGTGCTCTTTTATATAAGGCAGGTTTTGGGTTCATGGGACTGAGTGTTGTTGGGGCAGTCGGAAACATTATCAAACCCGCGCCTACCCTAGCCCAAGCAGCACCAGCACCATCCAATGAACCATCTTTACCTCCAGAAAAAAAGCTCGGATGGGCAATTGTTGGTTTGGGTGAGTTTGCCACCAAACAGATAATGCCTTCGTTTGCGGAGTGTAAGAAGTCGAAGTTGGTGGCGTTGGTGAGTGGCGATCGCGCCAAAGCCGAGAAGTATGCCCAGCAATACAGCGTCAATCCTAAAAATATTTACAATTACCAGAACTATGACTCTATCCGCAATAACCCAGAAGTAGATATTATTTATATCATTCTACCTAACGCGTTACATGCGGAATACAGTATTCGTGGAGTGCAAGCAGGCAAACACATTATGTGTGAAAAGCCGATGGCGATTACTGTAGCTGAATGCCAAGCAATGATTGAAGCGGCAAAAAAAGCAAACCGCAAATTGATGATTGCTTACCGCGCCCAATACGAACCATACAACCTCGCCACCATTCAACTTGCTCAAAGTGGCAAACTTGGTAAGCTCAAGTTAATCACCTCAGATCACGGACGAAATCTTAACCCCAAAGAACCTCAAGATAGGTGGCGCGCGCAAAAAAAATTAGCTGGCGGCGGTTCCCTTTACGACATCGGTATCTACAGCTTACAAGCAGCACGGTACATCACAGGCGAGGAACCCGTAGCAATTAGTGCCATGATATACAGCACCCCTAACGACCCCCGCTTTCGGGAAGTCGAGGAAAATGTCAACTTCGTGCTACGTTTTCCTAGCGGCGTTCTTGCTAACTGCAGCTCCAGCTACGGCTACTCCAATACCAAACGCATACAAGTTTTCGGGTCTGACGCCGTCTTGGAATTAGATCCAGCCACAGACTACTACAAACATCGCTTGATTCTAAAAAGCAAAAACGGTAACCAAGAGCAAAAAATTGAAGACAAGAATCAGTTCGCCCTAGAGATAGATCACTTATCCGAGTCCATCATACAAAACAAACAACCCAAAACACCGGGCGAAGAAGGCTTGCAAGACGTTAAACTTATGCAGCTTATTTACGAAGCCGCCCGCACAGGCAAAACCATCAAAGTTTAGCACTCACTCTCCTCTTCCTTTTCTTCCTTAGCGTCCTTAGCGCCCTACCCTGCGGGAAGCCGCTCCGCGTCTACGCGGTTCATTTTTCATAAACCCAATTAAGGAAACAAATATGTCTGACACAAGCGTTAAAAAAGTAGACTCCGCCCATTCTCCCAAAGGTCAACAAGGTCAAAAATATCTCGCCTCTGGTAAATCTGTATCAATGCGTCTTTGGGAAAACGAACAACCTGATGAATCCAAAGAACCCGCAACACGGGAATATGAAACTGTTGGTTATGTCATCAGTGGTCGTGCCGAGTTGCATATTGAAGGTCAAGTTGTTTCATTGGAGCCTGGAAATTCCTGGGTAGTGCCAAAAGGAGCATCCCACACTTACAAAATTCTAGAATCATTTACCGCTGTTGAAGCAACCAGTCCACCTGCTGAAGTTCACGGTCGAGACGAGAATTAATTCATACTTAGTCAATCTTGACAAAATTATCTCTTAGTTATATGTGACCAGAAGCTAAACTTCTGGTTTTTTTCTTGATTTTGTCATCATAAATAGATCTTCAGATATCCCTAGGGCTAATATTGACACTCCGATTTTGGTCGTTTCAATTGTCACTGGAAAAATTTGCACCCAATCTACTGACATGTACGCTTTGTACGTGTCAGTTTTCTTTTTCAGGTTTAGAGGAATGGCTCTAGCTAAACCAGCTGCAGAGAACACAGAAAGGAGCTAGTATTTTTGCGTTTACCAAAAGGAACAGTGTTACACTCATGAGGGCAGCTAATCAGCTAGCTGATGTGATTTGTCTTGGAATAACAATAAACAATAAAGGCAAATGCAATGACGAGATCGGCGTTGATGGCATTATTACGGCGAGCTTACAAAATCACTCAGGTGTCTCTAGAAACAGGAATTCCTACAGACGAAATAGTTGAGATTTTCCACCAAAAAACCACTCGTCGTCGCTTAATATATGGAGGTTTGGGATTAGCAAGTGCCATCAGTGCAGTGACGTGGGATGATGGAGGTGACTCGGTTGCATATGCCACAATTCCTAAAGTCTTGGTAGTAGGTGCTGGAATTGCTGGACTCGTCGCTGCTTATCGCCTTTCTCAAGCAGGGGTTCCTGTAGATATTGTTGAGGCAAGAAATCGTATTGGCGGTCGAATATATACGCTACAAAATGCTTTAGGGACTTCTATACCTGTAGACTTAGGTGGAGAATTTATTGACACAAACCATACTAGCTTACGCTCTTTAGCGCAGGAATTAGGTTTGCAAATAGCAGATTTGTCTGCTGCTGATAAGGACTTGATACAAGGAACATTGTATTTTCAGGGGCGTAAGATATCAGAAAAAGAAATCTTACAGTGGTTCACTCCATTGGTGCAGAAGATCAAGCGAGATTTAGCCGCTATCGGCAAGATACCTGTCACTTATCGTACACACAATCAGGTTGCTAGTAAGTTAGATAATACCTCTATCACTCAGTACTTAGAGGAAGCACAAGTTCACCCGCTTCTGAGTCAGAGAATACAAGTTGCTTACACTGGTTTATACGGTCGAGAAGCTAGAGAGCAGTCTAGTTTGAATATGCTGCTTTTTATTGGCACAGATCCGAAGAGCTTTCAGATTAGTGCTGAAAGTGATGAACGTTATCAGATTGTTGGTGGAAATGACCAGATCCCTCGTTTGTTAGCACGAATTTTAACCAATTCTATCGAAACAGGGACGGAATTAGAAGCGATCGCAACTCGAAGCGATGGTAGTTACCGAGTCAGTTTACGTTCTGGTAACCGCTCTTTTGAACGAACATATGAGCGAGTTTTGCTGGCGTTACCTTTTAGTACTTTGCGTCAAGTCTCGTTAAATGTAGATTTGCCAGCAGTAAAAAAGAAGGCGATCGCGCAATTAGGTTATGGTAACAATGCCAAGTTAATTACCGCTTATCAAGAACGCATCTGGCGCACACGCTATAACTCAACTGCATTTGTCTCTAGTGATCTTGACTTTCAAAGCATCTGGGAAGCTTCTCGCTATCAACCAGGTTCAAATGGTCTACTCACCAATTTTACTGGCGGTCAAAGCAGTTTACTTCTTGGGCAAGGTTCCGCTGAATTCCAAGGTCAAAAACTGCTCACACAACTAGAAAAGATATTCCCAGGAATTCCTAGTGTCCGCAAGGGTGAAGCTATTCGTGCGTATTGGCCCACAGAACCTTATACAAGAGCCTCCTATGCCTGCTATCTTGTTGGACAGTGGACAACAATTGCAGGAGCTGAACAAGAAAATGTAGGTAATCTATTTTTTGCTGGCGAACATTGCTCGCAAAAATTCCAAGGTTATATGGAAGGTGGTTGTAGAACAGGTGAAATGGCTGCTGTCCAAATTCTACGTTCTTTGGGTTTGAAAAAGAGCGCGGCTCAACAACAAGCGCGAATGACCAGAACTAGGGGTGTAGCGGTGTAGGGGAAAAGGATACTGAAAAACAAACTTCGTAACCCAGCAATTCTAGTACCCACCCTATGGTAGTTTAAGGTTGGTTGCACTTAACATATTGCAACAGATAACCTTTCCCCTTATGACTGGAGCACAACCTTGGGAATAGAACTACGCAGTTTCGTATTTCTCGACAGCCTGCAACCTCAACATGCAGCATATATGGGAACAGTAGCTCAAGGTTTCTTGCCATTACCAGGAGATTCATCGCTATGGATTGAAATCTCTCCTGGTATCGAAATTAATCGGATTACTGATGTAGCATTGAAAGCAGCTTCTGTCCGTCCAGGAGCACTTGTGGTCGAACGATTGTATGGTCTATTAGAAATTCATTCTAGCTCCCAAGGGGAAACGCGAGCTGCTGGTCAAGCCATTTTGGCGACACTGGGAGTCAAAAAACACGAATGTCTCAAACCGCGTGTTGTTTCTAACCAGATTATTCGTAACATTGATGCTTACCAAGCACAGCTTCTCAATCGCACGAACCGGGGACAAATGCTGCTAGCAGGGGAAACGCTGTATGTATTAGAAGTTGAGCCTGCTGCTTATGCTGCACTGGCTGCAAATGAAGCAGAGAAAGCGGCGGCGATTAATATACTAGCAGTTCAACCTGTAGGGAGCTTTGGACGGCTTTACTTGGGTGGACAAGAACGAGATATTCTTGCAGGTGCTCAAGGAGCATTAACGGCGATTGAAAATGTAACTGGTCGAGTAAATCCTTTGAGTGGGCGTCAGGAGTAGAAAATGGCAAATCTTCAGCATCTAGCTTTATTAGAAATAGGTGCGCTGGCATGGAATGAGTGGAGAAGGAAAAATCCCCAAATTGAACCAGATCTTAGAGATGCTGAACTCAATGGCGCTAACCTCTACACAGCCAACCTCATCAAAGCTAATTTAAGCGCTGCTAACTTCAGTGTTGCTAACTTAAGCGCTGCTACACTGACACAAGCTGATTTAAGTCATGCCAATCTGATTGGAGCTGATTTGACTGAGGCGAATCTCAAAGGCGCTTTCCTGTGTGAGGCTAACTTGATTGGGACTGAGTTGAAAGGCGCTAACTTGAGAGATGCCGATTTGGGTCATGCAAAGCTAATTCGTGCTAACCTCTGTTTTGCAAACTTAATCGCAGCGAACTTAATTGCGGCTGACTTAAGTAAGGCAAACCTGTACGAAGCAGAAGTGATTGGCGCTTACCTTTACAAAGCTGACTTGTACAAAGCTAATCTCAGGCAAGCTCACCTGAGTGGTGCATACTTGTTACGAGCTAATTTGAGTGAAGCTGATTTGAGTAAAGCTGACTTGAGATGGACTAACCTCCAAGGAGCGAACTTAGCAGGAGCTAATCTTAGAGGAGCTAAGCTTGAGGGAGCGAAACTCAGGGGAGCCAACGTTAGTGGTGTGGATTTTCAGGACACAATAATACCTGAGTAATACATGTGTTGTCCTAGTGCGTTCGCAAGCGACCTAGTAAACCCAATCACGCCAGTTGATGGCGACAGTCGCACCTGCAGCATCGCTGTGTCAACTTTATCTATCCACAGACTAGGCGAGAATCTAACTGGAAGTTTGAACAAGATGGAAAATTGATTGACCTTTGCGTTGACAGTTATCTGCGATTCGATAATTCAGAAGTCATTTTAGAGGCGGTGATTCAAGGAGCCGGTGTGGTTCAATTTCCCAAATTTATTGCAGCCAAAGCGATCGCACGTGGAGACCTCGAACCGATTCTCCAATCCTACACGACCCAACTTGGATTACCGATCGCAGTGTTGTATCCGCAAAAACGTTATCTCTCGGCTAAAGTTCGCGTCTTTGTTGAGTTTATGACAGAATTGACGGCTGCGTTAAAGCGAGTTGATGTTGTAGATTGAAAGCTTGTCAAAAATAACCCGCTTTTTCTGTGTTTTCCATCAAAATGCCCTTATGTTGACTGGCGCATCAAGATCTGAAACTTAAACTATAAGTTTTTATTTCGATTGCGGAATTGACAACAAAAATTATGTGGTAAGAAATAAATAGGATGCCGTGCTTACGAGGTAGCATATGGAGCCATTAACTGCTGGTGCGATCGCTATTGGGACTTTGATTGCGACTAAGGCTGTGGAAAAAACGGGTGAAAAGGTAGGGGAAACTATATGGAATAAAGCTGGTCAATTTCTCGTCACCCTTGAAAAACACTCTCCCCATACAGTAGTTGGTATTGAGAAAGCACCTTCTCAACCAATCGATTATGGCAAAGCTGTACTAGAAGTAGAATCTGCGGCTAAGGCTAATCCTGAAGTGGCTCAAGCTGCACAGGAATTGGCAACAGCAGCAGAAACTAATCCACCATCAAACTTGGCTGAAATTTTGAGACAGATAAAAGCATCTGTAGAAAAATCTCAACAATCATACCCTTCAACATTTATCCAAAACATCGAAAAAGCTATTAATGCAGCTCAAAACCAAACCATTGATCAAAGAGGTAGTACTTTTAATATTTGACTGCAGTCGTCCGAATGGGAACGGACAAAGTTAAATCCCCCAAATAATGTTGTGTTACAAGGTTCTGCCAATTTTGTAGGCAGACAGCATGAACTTTGCCTACTACGAGAAAAGTTGCAGCAACCAAGCGTAGTGACAATTTCTGCTGTTTCTGGTATGGGTGGTGTTGGCAAAACCGAACTCGCAACCCAATATGTACGACAACATGAAGCGGATTACCCTGGTGGAATTTGCTGGTTAAATGCCAGAGAATCAGATTTAGCAGCAGAGATTTTGCAGTTTGCCCTGTTCAACATGAATTTGGAAGTACCGCAGGAGTTGGGGGGACGAAAACTTAATCCTGAACAACAAGTAGAGTGGTTCTGGCAGAACTGGCGACCGACCGAAGGTCTAGTGTTGATTGTACTGGATGATGTCACTTCTTGGAAAAGTTGTCGCAAGCTACTGCCAAAATCTAACCGCTTCCGAATTTTGATGACAACGCGCCTGCGACGGATAGACACCAACTTTGTGGAAATATCGCTAGATGTGCTCTCAGCAGAGGATGCTTTAATATTTTTAACAAAGGTGTTGGGCGAACAAGACCAACGAGTAAAACAAGAATCAAGAGTAGCAGAAAGTTTGTGTGCGTGGCTGGGTTATTTACCTCTGGGTTTGGAGTTAGTGGGGCGGTATTTGGTAGAAGATCCCGATTTATCTCTAGCAGAAATGTTACACCACTTGAAGGCTCAACAATTGCGAGATGAAGCAATTAACCCAGAAGAGGAGCAATTGCAAGATACAGAAATGACAGCCAAGCGTGGGGTAAAAGCAGCATTTGAATTAAGCTGGCGAGAACTCAATCAAAAAACACAATATGTCGGTGAATTATTAAGCTTATTTGCACCAGATGTCATACTTTGGGAATGGGTGGAGTTCACGAGTAAGTCTCTTAATTGGGTAGAAGCAGATGTGAAGGAGGCGAAAAAGCAACTTTACAAGCTTCATTTGATTCAACGGCTAGCAGAACGAGATAGTGGTTACAAAATTCATCCCTTAATTCGGGAGTTTTTAAAAGTCAAACAAGCAGCATCTAAACAAGCCGATGAATTGAAACGCGCTTTTGCAGAAATTTTTATCGCGATTGCTCAAAAAATCCCCGATTTGCCAATCCGTCGTGATATTGAATCAGTCAAAGATGCTATTCCACATTTAACGGAAGTGGCACAAAATCTGACTGATGCAGTCAGTGATGAAAATTTAATTTGGGCTTTTGTTGGCTTGGGTAGATTTTATTCGGGACAGGGATTGTATGCACTTGCTCAACCTTGGGGTGAGCAATGTGTATTAGTAGTAAGATGCAGTTTAGAAAAAAAACATCCCTACTATGCCATTTGCCTGAACAACTTAGGAAATATCTACTACTTCCAAAAGCGCTATCAAGATGCTGAACCATTGTATGAGGAAGCCCTAGCTATAACAGCAGAGGTGCTAGGAGAAGAACATCCCGACCTTGCCACTTACTTGAACAACTTAGGAAATCTCTACACCGCCCAAGAGCGCTATCAAGATGCTGAACAACGCTATATGCTTGCCGTAGAACTAACAAGAAAGATACAAGGAGAAGAACATCCCGACCTTGCCACTTACTTGAACAACTTAGGCAAGGTTTACTTCTTACAAAAGCGCTATCAAGATGCTGAACCATTGTATGAGGAAGCCCTAGCTATAACAG
>NZ_CAWPKW010000366.1:0-1280 GCF_963888615.1 Brasilonema octagenarum UFV-OR1
CTCCGCAGGCGACTGCGAACCCGAAGGGGAAAGAAATAACTCCTTCATCTCCCCTAACGCCTAATTTGCAAGAAGTGATGCTGGGCTATTCCGACAGCAACAAAGATTCAGGTTTCTTAAGCAGTAACTGGGAAATCCACAAAGCTCAAAAAGCATTACAGAAAATTGCAGAAGAGTATGGTGTGAATTTGCGGATTTTTCATGGACGAGGTGGTTCTGTTGGACGCGGTGGTGGTCCATCTTATGAAGCTATTTTGGCTCAGCCCGGTCACAGTATCAATGGACGAATCAAAATTACCGAACAAGGAGAAGTTCTGGCTTCTAAATATTCCTTACCGGACTTAGCACTGTACAACCTAGAAACGATCAGCTCTGCTGTTATTCAAGCTAGCTTGCTGCGGACGGGGTTTGATGATATTCAACCTTGGAATGAAATTATGGAAGAACTAGCAGCGCGATCGCGTGTTCACTATCGCAACCTGATCTACGAACAACCTGATTTTATTGACTTCTTCCATCAAGTCACCCCCATTGAGGAAATTAGCCAGCTGCAAATTAGTTCTCGTCCAGCCCGTCGTCCATCTGGTAAAAAAGATTTGACTAGCTTACGGGCAATTCCTTGGGTTTTCAGCTGGACACAAACCCGATTCTTACTACCTTCTTGGTACGGTGTTGGTACAGCTTTGCAAGAATTCTTGAACGAAGAACCAGAAGAACATTTGAAGTTACTGCGTTATTTTTATATCAAGTGGCCCTTCTTCAAAATGGTGATTTCTAAAGCAGAAATGACCTTAGCTAAAGTAGACTTGCAAATGGCACAGCAATATGTTCAACAACTGTCTAACCCTGAAGACAAACCCCGTTTTGAGCAAGTTTTTGAACAAATTGCTAGTGAATACTATTTGACAAGGGGTTTGGTTTTGCAAATCACTGGTCATCAACAACTTTTGGATGGAGACCCCGTATTGCAGCGCTCAGTCCAGTTACGTAATGCTACAATTGTGCCCCTAGGTTTCATTCAAATTTCCTTGCTCAAACGCCTGCGCGAATCTCGAACAAATGTGACATCCGGAGTAATTCACTCTCGTTACAGTAAAGGCGAGTTGTTACGAGGAGCATTGTTAACTATCAACGGTATTGCCGCAGGCATGAGAAATACTGGTTGATTTATTATACACAGTCATTAGTCAAAAGTCCTGAAATATCGACTAATGAACGGCAGTCCCCACAACGGTCAAAGCTCGCCGCTTGGGTTGCTTCCCCCGGCAGACTTTGGGGGA
>NZ_CAWPKW010000367.1:0-1266 GCF_963888615.1 Brasilonema octagenarum UFV-OR1
CGTTAGGCATAGGGCGGGGTGAGGTTTTTTTATTGTAAGTAATTAACCGAACTTGGTATTACTCACACCTGCGAAAGATGAACCTTTGCTTCACAAAGCTTAATACATAAGGAGAGGATACGGAATGAAAAATTATGCAATTAAAGCCAATTAATCAGCAGGTTGTCGCCATCGTTGGGGCTTCCAGTGGTATAGGAAGAGAAACAGCGTTGAAGTTTGCCAAACGTGGTGCAAAGGTTATGGTTGCTGCACGCAGCGAATCAGGATTACAGTCTTTGGTAGAAGAAATCCAACGCTTTGGTGGTGAAGCAACGTATGTGATTGCAGATGTCAGTGAGTTTGAACAAGTTAAGGCGATCGCCGACAAAACCGTCGCACAATACGGAAGACTAGATACTTGGGTTCATCTTGCTGCTACAGGTGTGCTTTCTCCTTTCGAGATAATCACCCCAGAGGAGTTTCAACGCGTCGTTGATGTCAACTTGATGGGACAGGTGTACGGTGCAATGGTAGCATTGCCCCATCTGAAAAAAGAGGGACGCGGGGCGTTAATTCATATTTCCTCGATGCAGGGTAGGCGCAGTCTCCCACTGCAAAGTCCCTACTGCGCTGCTAAGCACGGTTTGGAAGGTTTTTTAGAAACGCTGCGCGTTGAGTTGCAACACGAAGGATTGCCCATCAGTGTCACGTCAATACTACCTGCGACAATTAACACACCTTACTATAACAAGGTTCGCACTAAGCTAGGAGTGAAACCTACGGGGATACCGCCGTATTATCAGCCTAGTGTTGTTGCAGATGCCATTCTTTATACCGCCGAACACCCCACTCGTGATTTTATTGTTGGGGATGTTGGCAGGATACTAGATGTGTTGCAGCGTATTTCACCAAAACTTGTCGATTCTATATTGGCGGTTATCGGCATTCCAGGACAACACACCAACGAACCAAAGTCAGAAGAAGGACCAAACAATCTTTTTGCACCCACTATCTCAGAATACGACCGAGTTGAGGGAGACTATAGCCATCTGGCGATACCAACTTTATCGGATTGGTTGGAGATGAATCCACCACTGAAGTGGGGTGCGGTTGCTGTTGCTGCATTAGGTATTGCTGCGTTAATCGGTGTGTGGCGTCTAGGCAGTGATGTTTAATTTACACGGGATCAAATTACAGCAGTCGCCAGGTAGATTAGGACACAAACTAATGAGAAAACACGCTCCCCAAGAGACTTGAAAGTCTGTTAAGCATTTCCTGTTAAGCGTT
>NZ_CAWPKW010000368.1:0-25556 GCF_963888615.1 Brasilonema octagenarum UFV-OR1
ACAACGCGGGGAACCCGCGCAAGGCACTTCTCTCTGCAGCACTGGACTCACTGTTCACTGATTTAAAGCTGTGCTTCTTGTTGTTGATAAAGGCAGTAGTAACGTCCTTTTTGTGCCATCAATTCATTGTGGGTTCCCTGTTCTGCAACTAACCCTTTTTCGAGTAGTAAAACGATATCAGCGTTCTTGATTGTACTTAAACGATGGGTAATAAAAAACACTGTTCGTCGTCTAAATGCTTCCGCCAAGTTGTCACAAACTTGCCGTTCCGATTGATAATCTAGAGCACTGGTTGCTTCATCAAGAATCAACAAGCGGGGGTTTTGTAAGACTGTACGAGCAATAGCAATACGCTGTCGCTGTCCTCCAGATAAGGATGAGCCTCTCTCTCCAACTCTGGTGTTATAGCCATTGGGCAAAGACATGATAAAGTCATGAGCTGCAGCAACTTTGCTTGCTGTCATAATTTCATCAGTTGTGGCGTCTGGATTTGTCAGTGCAATATTTTCCTGTATGGTTCCGTCAAACAAAAGTGAGTCTTGAAGCACCATACCAATCTGACGGCGCAGGGAATAAAGTTCTATTTTGGAGATGTCGTAGCCATCGATGAAAATTCTGCCAGACTCTAAGTCATACAGTCGTGGTAAAAGTTTCATCAAAGTGCTTTTACCAGAACCACTTTGTCCGACAATACCGACAAATTTTCCGCTTGGGAAATCCAGGTTAATATTATTCAACTGAAGTGGAGAAGTTGGTGTGAAGCGAAAGCAGACGTTTTCATACTTGACAGTACCATCAATAGCAGGTAGAGGAATGTTTTGACTGTCTTCATCAACTTCTGAGGGAGTATCCAAGATATCTGCAAGGCGTTCTAGAGAGAGAGCCGTTTGTTGGAAGTTCTGCCACAATTGGGTTAATCGTAATAAAGGAGCGGTGACGTAGCCAGAAATAATCCGAAAGGCAATCAGTTGTCCTAAGGTGAGTTGTCCTTTGAGGACTAAGTAGGCTCCTACCCATAACACAAGTAAGGAAGAGACTTGGTTAAGAAAATTGCTGGTGACACTAGCAGCCGTGGAAGTAACAACAGTTTGGAATCCAGCGGTGACATAATTACTGTAATATTCTTGCCAGCGCCAGCGCGATCGCAACTCAAGATTTTGGGCTTTGACTGTTTGAATACCTGACAGCGCCTCGACTAAATAAGATTGTGTTTGCGAGTAACGTTCAGCCTTAAAACGCAGTTGGCGGCGCATGATTGAGGAAAAAACTATCGTCATAAAAGCAAACAAGGGTACAGTCGCCAAAGCCACAAGAGTCAACATCCAACTGTAAACCAGCATCACCACGATGTAGATTGTCGAAAAAACTGCGTCCAACACCACTGTTAAAGCAGTTCCTGTCATAAAAGAGCGAATGTTTTCCAGTTCACTGGCGCGAGTGGCTAACTCCCCCACAGGACGTCGTTCAAAATAGCGCAAGGGTAAACGAAACAAACGGTCAATAATTTCTGAGCCTAAAGTCAAGTCAATCCGGTTAGTCGTATCAACAAAAAGATAGGTGCGGACACTCGTTAAAAGTCCTTCAAAAACAGCCATGATTAAGAGCAAAACCCCCAATACATTCAGGGTTTCAAAGCCGTTCTGAATAATCACTTTGTCAATAATAATCTGGATGATTAAGGGATTAGCCAGACCAAACACTTGGACAAAAAAGGAAGCAATCAGAACTTCCAAGAGAACTTTGCGATATTTGATTAGAGAAGGGACAAACCAACTTAAACTAAATCGCTTTCTAGGAGTATACTTGGCAACTTTCAGCAGCAATACCTGACCTTCTTGACCCCAGTTTTCAACAAAATGGTCAGGATCTTGCTGAACAATCCCAACTTCTGGTACACCCAGGACTAGCTTTTTCTCGCTAATTTCATAAAGGATAGCGAAAGTATCTTGCCAGCGAATCATAGCTGGAGCTTCCAGTTTTGTGATTGCTTTTGCTGACACGTTTATCATTTGAGTATTTAACCCAATCAGTTCACAAACAGCACCGCAAAGCTGTAGTGAAAGAGTTTGAGTGCGCGAAATCTGGTTGTTGAGGATTTGATCAATCACATCTCGGCGAAAGGGTATATTTAAATGCTGGCTCAGCATTTGGAAGCAAGCTAAAGTCGCCTTTAGAGGACCTCTACCATGAACATGAGGATATTTTGGCTGTGATTGAGTATCTGATGGTTTTTCTAACCTATAAGGATGCTCTGGTGCTAATGGTACTTGTTGTAGTAAAGAGTCTATCCTTAAGGAATCTTTGGTTCTAGATATAGATGCAGAGGCAGAAAGGGTTGCCCGAGGCAAACCGACTAAGCGAACATAACCAAAAGTTTGTACCTCTAGATATGTCATGACATCGTTTAGTTGTAAGCGGGTTCCCACAGGAAAATCTTTAAGTATCCCACCACTGACAAACCACACCAATTGAGGATCTAGGTGATCCAAAGGTATTGTCTCTTCTAGGAACGTGCAGACAACTGCTTCGTCTAAAACTTTGAGGGTCAGTTCTTTGATATCTGTTGCACCATATGAAGCCAAAACAGTTTCACTATCAGCTCGCTTTGCTAACTCAGTACTCAGTAGTTCAAAAACTTCAACCGCAGTACAGCGATTTTCAAAGCAAATAGAAATAGCAGGAGAATAACTCAGCAACGCTAAAAACTCTGTGGCGCTTAGAGTCAGACAAATGGTTTCTGTAGAGGCTATGACTGTTTCGCATGGAATCCCTCTAATTAAACTAGTCCAACCCAGGATTTCTCCTTTTTGAACTAATTGCAGCGTTTCAGGCATCTGAGCATTCGGGTCATAACCCAGCAAGCGGGCTTGCCCTTGATAAATGATAAATATTTGAGAAGGCATTTGTTCCCGCACCAAAACGCTCTGACCCATGTGGTAGCGTAACATCTCAAACTTTGGAACTAATTTTGCCAGTTCTCGTGTTGGCAGTTGATTGAAGGGAAATAATTCAGAGATGAACTCTTGTATGGAAGCAGTATAAGTCATGCAATTTTGGATGAGTTACTAGTCCTTAATCATTCGTCACAAATCAATCGAAGTCATTAGTCATTTCATGTGAACTAGATCACACATTCTTTGATCCAATTGTGCAAAGATAAATTTTCCCAGTCGTATAAGCACAAACCAACCTCCCATGTGAATCGAACGTCAAAGTTGACATGGTTTACGAAATTGAAGGTATATGCACCAATACCCAACGCCCGAAAGTTCTCAGTAGTTTTCTTTCCTGCTGTGTTACTTGCTCTGTTAATTGGTGTGTGGCAGATTTAAACGACCCTGACTAATTTTTGGTAGGCACTTGTGGCGTAGACTTTATTTCTACTTTGTCAGGAATAAAAACCTTTTACAATATCTTCACTATCTTAAGTGTGATTTCAGGCAAATTGCACTGTAAAAATAATATCCAGTTCTCAAGGATATCATTACATTATCAGTACTTTTACTGTAGACTTATATATTTATTACATTAAAAATAAAATTCATAATTCCATTAATACTTAAGTAAAAATATAGCCCCTGATCATAGGGGCTAGTTAAATCAGAACTCTGAGCACCGTAAGTTTTTTGTCACTTATAACACCTAACTTGAGGCTGAGTTAGTTGCCTGAGAAACTTTTGCTGTAGGTTGACCTCCACCCATGCGAATTTCAGAAGTGAATGAAGCTGTGCTAAAACCATCAATACGTTTCACCACACTCACCCGCATCCGCAAATTGGGACTAGCAAACCACAGGCGTTCTTCATAGCACACGGTTTCGTACTCTGTTGTAAAGGTCAATGCGTCATCAGTGCCTATCTTGTAGCGTCCAACAACTGGGGTTTTCCCAGGAGAATCCATTGCCCGCAGGAATTTGCCTTCATTGGGATTATCTTCATCTGGAATAGCAACGAATACTGTAGAACCAGTCTGTTTTTTTTCATTCCCTGCCATAGTGGCATTCCAAGTCACTTTGGCACCGTAACAATTGGGGCTATGCTCAACATTGTACTGTTGGCACAGTTTTACTACTTCTGGATGATCACTACTGAGTCTTTCTATGATTGTGTCTGATTTGCCATTTTCTGATTGCTTACAAGCCAAATCGTGACTGGTACGATGGGAAAACCATTTACCAGGGCTTAACTCAAAAAACTCTTCAATATTCATCAATGAAATTACCTTGCTTCAAAATCCTTTTCATTTTCCAAAGTAGCAGGAGGGAGTCACTCGCTTCTCAAACATTCAAAATTCAAAGGTGTAGGGGTGTAGGGGTGTGGGGGAGCCAGTACTGCAGGAGGGTTTCCCTCCGTAGGTATCTGGCGTGTGTAGGGGAATAAAAGAATAGGAAAATAAATGCATTTTCCCTATCCCCTGGTTAATGTATTTCCGTTACACCCTTATACCCCTAGTTTATTTGCTTAACCTGCTTCCTCCAAGCGTTTGAGAGAATATTTGGCTGCTTCAGCAACGTGGTTGTGACTATCTTTTTCCAGGTATTTTAAAGCTGAAATACTTTTTGGACTGGGAAGCTGACCTAAGGCTTCTGCAAGACGCTGACGCACTAACCAATCATCTGATTGGGCAAAGCGCAAAATCAGATCCACAGACTCGATATCTTTGATTTCTCCTAATGCAGCGATCGCCGCTTGTTGTAAAATCACTTCTTCACTGTCCAATGCTTTTATGAGGATTTCACGGGCACGACTGTCTTTGAGATTACCAAGTGAAACAGCTGCGCTAAACCGTACTAACCAATCAGTGTCTTCATAAAATATTCGCATTAGGGGTTCAACAGCTCTAATATCACCCAAATATCCTAAAGCACCCGCAGCATCCGCACGTATACCATAATCCGGGTCAGTTTCTAGGATTCGCACCAAAAGTGGGTAACTTTATTCTGTTTGCTTGACTCCCAAAGCAAAGATTGCCATTGATCTCAGTTGCAGAGACTCGTCATCCAAAACTTTTTTAATCAAAGGAAGTGCGTCCTCTGCTGCAATATGCCTCAATGAGGCGAGGGCTACCATGCGATCGCGCAAATTAGAACTTTCTAACTGGGTAGAAATCTCCTGTAAGCTTGGAGCTGCCATCTTGTTTACTTAAATGAGTTTTACTATTTTTCTTCATATTAAGTATCATTACAAATTCTCAGACAGATTACCTAAACCCAGCAGTAAGTAAATCCGTACCAAATTGATTTAGAAATCTAACTACAGGAATAATAACTGTAGTATTACAAAATGTTACTCTTTTAAAAATCAAAACAACTTCGTAACAAAATATTCGCATCTAAAGTTAAAAGCCATGAATATCCAACAAAATCAACACTTTTTTGGTAAAACACTTGGTATAGCGATCGCTACAGCCAGTCTTTTGATCAGCACTCCAACTTTCGCCCAGACTCCCTCAGCTGCACCGACCAAACCAGCCACCTCAGGTGCTCCAACAACTGGAACAACTGGTGCAGGTACAATTGTCGATGTTGCCAGTTCTAATAGTTCTTTCAAAACCCTAGTAAAGGCTGTGAAGGAAGCTGGTCTTGTAGAAACCCTGTCTGGAACTGGTCCATTTACCGTGTTTGCACCCACGGATGCTGCATTTAATAAGCTACCAAAGGCAACTTTGCAAAAACTACTCAAGCCAGAAAACAAGGCAACTTTGACCAAGATTTTGACCTATCATGTCGTATCTGGTGCACTTGATTCCAAAAGCCTCAAGTCAGGTTCGGTGAATAGCGTTGAAGGTAGCCCACTTAACGTTAAGGTTGGGAATGGTGTAACGGTGGATAAGGCAAAAGTTACCAAAGCAGATGTCAAAGCTAGTAATGGCGTGATTCATGCGATTGATACAGTGCTTATTCCTCCAGGAGTGAAGCTGTAGTGTTTGCGCTACAACCCCTAACGACATAGACATGTTGGCTTAGAGTTCAGCCTTTCCTTATGTTTCCATAAAAAGATAGGCTGGACGTAGATACATGTTGCTTTGCGTACTGAGTGCTTTGTAACCTACGCCATATTTACCTTAATGATTCTGACGTTCCTTGAGTTGCAGTAATCTTTGCGCTTGGATTTCGCGGCTAATTGGGTAGAAAGACGGTGACACTAAGCCAAAAATTAAAGCGATCAGATCTGGCTATGTCTTGAGCTTACATACTAGTGACCCAGTTTTGTCCAATGATTGGTGAGGCAGCGCGGTCTTGGGGGTCTCCCCCATGAGCGACTGCCGAACCCGAAGGGTGTATAGCATTTACATTAATCAGTGGACAAAATTCGTTGTTTTTCAAAACCTTATGGGATAAACCTTTGATCCAACAACGCCAATCAGCACGACAAGACCTAGTGCTCTGCGAAAGTAATTAACGCCTTGAAATAATTCCTCCCATGCCCAAGTAAACAAGGAGCCAAAAGCCACAGCGTCTAACACTGTATTGATTTCGCCGCTTGTAAAAATGAGTTTGAGTAAACTAGCTACAGCCCACACAATAATTGGTGGGTTTGGTGGCTCAGCCACAACAATCTGACCTTGGCTGTCGCGGAAGATTTTATCGAATAATGTATTTTCCATTGTTTGAATGCCCGCGATTGCTGCGCGGTTTATAAGACCTATAACCAAATCTACATCAGAAACTGATGTGGAATCAGAAGAATTTAACCCCACTTGGGCACGACTTGGGAAGATATTGGAATAACTATCACATAATCAGGACTTACGCAAAAATAACGTAGTTGTGTCATTGCGACGTAAGGAAGCAATCTCACAATCAAGTTCATTCGTAACTCGTGCGTAAGTCCTAATAATAATCAACTAAAAATCTCTATTCTCTACTTTATTCTGACGTTCCTTAAGCTGCAGTAAAATTTGCGCGTGCATTTCACGAGTAATTGGGTAGAAATACGTTAAAATGACGCCACAAATTAATGCGATCGCTGGTATCGGACCAATAGAAAAGCGAATGACTTCTAACACCGAATCTGGTTGGATTGGTATCGGGATTTCGTTTGTGGGTTTAATATAACCAGCGGTACCCAATTGTTGTAAAACAACGTTAACTGCAATCCCCAAACAGATTTTTTGCACAAATACTATGAAACTATAAAAAATGCCTTCCCGCCGCTGTCCTGTTTTTAATTCATCCAGTTCAATAATATCAGGTAACATTGACCAGGGAACTAAGTAAGCCACGGATACGCCAAAACCTGCCATGACTGCTAAAAAGTACATCAACACAACTTGACCAGGCTGTACAAAAAACAGTCCTCCCTGGGCGATAATCCACAAACTCATGCCCATAAAGTACACGGCTTGTTTGCCATAGCGCCGGCTGATGGCACTCCAAACAAATAGCATAGACATAGCAGTTCCTTGCACCGCCAAAAGCACTAAGCTAATATGCCATTGTGGAAGGCGCATCCAACTGGTGACAAAGTAAGGAATGATACCCGCAGTTAGTTGCACAGCTAACCAAGAACACAGATAAATCCCCACCACAAATAAGAAAGCGCGATTGGTAAAAGCAATTTTGAGTTGCTGCAATAACGGGATAGAGACAGTTTGCTCTGTTTCGGGGTGTAACTTTGCGACAGCTTGAGCGCGTTTTTTAGTTCCCCAAACACACCAATACACAGGTAAAACAGAGATAACCGCACAGATCGCTCCTAGTAATAAAAACTGTTGAGTGCGGTTACCAGGAATCACCAGGGAGATGACTAAACCGATAATAAGAGCAAGAATGCTACCGCCAATAGAAAAGGTGAAGCGAAAACTGTTAAGACTCGTGCGTTCGTCGTAGTCTTGGGTTAGTTCTGCAGTCAGAGCAGTGTATGGTAAATTGACGATTGTATAAAAACTATTAAAAAAAATCGAAATGGCAGTGTAATACCAAAACAAGCTCCACTGATTCGCCTGATCGTTATTACTAAACTGAGGTACAATCCACTGCAAAAAAAAGAAGACTCCAAAGGGAATTGCTCCCCAAATCATCCAGGGATAGCGTCTTCCCTGCTGACTTTGGGTGCGATCGCTCAACACCCCCACCATTGGATCGTTAACCGCATCCCACACTTTGCCGATCAGCTGGGTTTGTCCTGCTAATGTGGGACTTAAACCAGCGACATCTGTGAGGAAGGGAGACAAATAAGAAATCCCAATCATCGCAGTGATCGCCGTACCCAAATCCCCAGCACCAAAAGCAAGTTTGGTACTCAAATCGAGTTTTTCACTTTCAGGAGTCTGTTGAGAGGAGCCATCAGAAGCAGAATCGCTCATAATATCTTGCGCTCATATTAAAATCAAAGGAATTTGTCATACATTCTTAGCAATAAATTAAGTTCCCTATGCCAGACCTTTACGTTTCTTGGTCAGATTATCACCAAAAAATTGAACAACTGGCTGCTCAAATTTATGAATCCGGCTGGAAATTCAACCAAATTGTTTGCCTCGCCAGAGGAGGACTGCGTGTAGGAGATATCCTCTCACGTATTTATAATCAGCCTTTGGCGATTTTGGCAACCTCATCTTACAGTGGCTCTGGTCAGCAACAAAGGGGTAGCTTAACATTTTCTCATCACTTGACAATGACCACTGAAAATTTAGGTTCGCGGATTCTTTTGGTAGATGATTTGGTAGACTCTGGAATCACACTCAAGGAAACAATTCCTTGGCTAAAAGAACATAGTGATTCTCCTATTGAGGATATTCGTACCGCTGTTATTTGGTACAAAGCCTGTTCAGTGGTAGCACCTAATTACTACGTTGATTATTTGCCTGACAACCCTTGGATACACCAACCTTTTGAACCTTACGAGTTGATGAATCCAGAGGATCTTGTGGCAAAGGTGAGTCATCAATTAGGGGTGTAAAGGCATAAGGGAGTAGGGGGAGCCAGTGCTCGGCTTACACCCCTACACCCCTGTGTTTTTTGAAAGTCTCCACGGATTCTCAAAAATCTTTGGAGGATTAAGATAGAAGAAATTTTCAGCAAAGTTTATATCAGAAGTAGAAAATTATAGGTAGTACACTACAAAAAACACGGCAAATGAAACATCGTGCACTACTGCTCATAAATACTCACGCCCGCCAAGGGGAAAACCGTCTAGCTGAAGCAGTTGAATGTCTTAAAGAACTGGGCTTCGATCTGATTGATGAGTTCCCAGAAGAAGCACAACAGTTACACGAAGTTATTACCCGCCACCAACATGAAGTTGATTTAGTGATCATTGGTGGTGGTGATGGCACTCTCAATGCTGCGGTAGACGCTTTGGTAGAAACGCAGTTACCTCTAGGAATTATCCCCCTAGGAACTGCCAACGATTTAGCTAGGACTTTAGAAATTCCAAATTCTCTCCCTGAAGCTTGCAAAATTATTGCCAATAATCAGGTACGACGTATTGATTTGGGGTGGGTAAATGGTAAACACTTTTTCAATGTAGCAAGCTGTGGACTAAGTGTGAAAATTACTCAGCGACTCACCAAACAAGTGAAGCGTCGTTGGGGAATACTCGCTTACGCGATCACTGCATTGCAAGTGGTTTTGAAATCTCGACCTTTTAGAGCAGAGATTAGTATCAATAACACACCTATCATAGTCAAAACTGTGCAAATAGCTGTAGGGAATGGTCGATATTATGGTGGTGGTATGGCAGTGGTTCATGATGCCACAATTGATGATCAAAAGTTAGATTTATACAGTGTGGAAATTAAACACTGGTGGCAAATTATCCCCTTATTACCTGCCATGCGAAAAGGACGACATATTTATTCGGATCATGTACGTACTATCAGCACTCAAGAAATTGAGATTCGTACACGTAAACCACGTCCCATCAATACAGATGGTGAAATAACGACCTACACTCCCGCTCAGTTTCGTGTTATTCCTCGTGCTTTAGCTGTGTTTGTACCATCAAATAAATAATCAATATTTAATTATGACCAATAATCATGCGAAGAATGAGTAAGTTAGAAGATAAGACATTTTATATCTGATAATTTATCATTACGATGCAGCTAAAATTTTCTCAAGATATTAAATTCCTGCTGCTAAGGTTAGCCGAACAGCCACTCAGTCTTGGTGATGTTTTGGCAGAAACCTCAGAACGTGGTTTTAGCGTGGTCATTACATTATTGGTTTTGCCATTTTTGTTTCCTGTTCCACCTGGATTAACTGGACCTTTTGGTGGCGCTTGCTTGATATTATCGGCACAGATGGCTTTGGGGAGGCGATCGCCTTGGTTGCCTAAAAAAATTGCGACATATAAATTTCCCCGTTCTTTTACCCAAGTAATTTTAAAAAACCTACAAAAAGTTACCAGAATTTTAGAAAAAATCACTCGTCCTCGATTGGCAAAAGTAGCAGAACATCCTTTGACTTGGCGAATCAATGGGTTTTGTATTTCTTGGTTAGCAATATTACTAATTTTGCCAATTCCTCTGACTAATCCCATTCCTCCAGTAGGAATATTGCTCTTAGCAGTAGCCACTGTAGAATCTGATGGTTTATTGATGTCCGTTGGCTACGTTTTCACAGTTTTGACGACTTTACTATTTGGATTCATCTTTTATGCTTTGTGGATGGCTCCAAGTTTATTACCACATTTTTTCCATTAATTTATTAAGACTGGTTGTAGGTTGTCATAAATAAGATTGTGAAAGAAAAAACCCTCAGTCATTAACTGAGGGCATCAATTAGGGTGCATCTACCATCTCTGTATCCGTCATGAGTTTCTCTGGATCAGGAAGAATAAAAAAGATTCCGTTGTTGTTTCCAGTTTTTTTTGGTTTAATTCTTGATGTCGCCAGCACACTTGTTCTGTTTATCGTTTTTGTCCTTATCCTTCAGACGGCTTGCTTGTTTGAGCACTGGAATATATTGGTTAATCATCCAGATAAGAACCTCTATTGTGGAGTCTCCTTGATGAATGCGGTTTTCGGCTTTTACGCAAATTAGTATTGTTTGCAGAATTAGCAACAAAGGGATCGCTTTTTGACTGAAGTTTTTACCATATTTTTTAGCTGACATTTGAATTAACCTTGTGTTTAGGTTGACAAGGTTAATTATTTTTTTGGGTATTTCCCCAGACAGATTCCCCACGCAGTGTCTATAATGCTTATAGCATCAGGGTTTGCTGCTTGGGGAAGCTTGTCTGTTTGAGGAAACAAAATTTCTTAAGATTATGTTTATATTTGACTGATGGCAAAGAATATTCGTCGGGATGAATCAGTTTTAGAGAATACGTTAAGTCTGGTAGAAGCTTTGCTGTCTCATGCTGATGAACAATTAGCGGATGTGGAATTAAAAGACGCAGTTGATGTTGAGTGGGTAAGGGATAATAAACTGCGAGTCACGGGAAAAGAAGTCAAACAGACAACTGGGAAAAGAACCCGAACAGTTGAAGTAGGCACTAGGAGGGAACATTTACTAAAGCTGCTGAAAAAAGCTGGCAAAAGTTTAAAACTTCCCCAGCCAAAAGAAGAATCTAGCGTCAGTCATAAAGACAGAGAATTACAGGAAGTTCAAACTGCACTCGACTGCTTAAAAGAGTTGGGAGTGCGCGAAGACGAAAAATCTGCCAAGAATCAAGGTTACTGGAAATTTACACTAACGCTGAAACATCAAACGGCTACACGTGAAGAGAATCTGGAGGTGTTAAAGCAGAAGTGGAACGAACACCCAAAGGCAAATTCAAAAGAAATATCTCAGACTGCACAAACAGCAGAGAAAAGCTTCGACTGGCAAGAAATCTGCCGCACAATGTTGGAAAAGCAGAAGCAGATGACTACCAATCGGCTGATGCGTGCAGATGAGATGCTATTTGATATCAAAGACATTTGTGTGGATCTGGCATTAGTCAAACGCAAACAGCAAGATAAGCGTAGTGGAGAGGATAATCCTGAAAAATCCCAGCTGTACAAGCCAGACTACGAAGAAACCGAGAAGCTGGAGTACAAAGATTTTCTTGCCCAAGTCTTAGAATCACAGCAAAGCAACAAAATCGCGATTATTGGCGAACCAGGCGCAGGTAAAACGACGCTTTTACAAAGAATTGCTTTTTGGATATTGGACAAGACTGATTATTTACCGATTTGGATACCATTGGGAAATTTACCAACTCCAGCGCCAAAGTTCAAGGAGTATCTCTTGAATGATTGGCTGCAAGATGCTTTCTTTGTCGTCACGCCGGAAATCAAGGCTGAGTTTGAAAAACTGTTGACGGCTGGTAGAGTGTGGTTGCTTCTAGATGGCGTAGATGAGATGGCTGCCAAATCCGCGAATGCTCTCAACGTTATTGCTAACCGGATCGTAGGCTGGAGTGAGCGCTTGCATGTAATGCTGACGTGTCGGTTGAATGTCTGGGAAGCAAATCCATATTCTCTCAACGGCTTTCAAACCTATCGCACCTTGGAGTTTAGCCAAGATAAAGTAGAGGAGTTTATCAACGATTGTTTCCAAAAAAGCGATTCAGCACTGGGTATTCAGTTGCAGCAAGCGTTAAACCAATCCGGTAAAGAGCGAATCAAGGATTTGGTGAGAAATCCCTTGCGGTTGACGCTGTTGTGTGCAACTTGGCATTTGCGAGATGGCAAGTTACCCGATACTAAGGCAGAACTTTACCAGCAGTTTGTTGATGAAGTCTACAGGTGGAAGCAAGAGGAATTTCCCACAACACCCGAAGATAGAAAGCAACTCAACGCCAAGCTCAAAGAATTAGCGCTAGCAGCAATTGACAACGAAAAGAACCGATTTTGTCTGCGGGAAAAGTTTCTTGAGGGTGTGTTGGGAGAAAGGGATGGTTCTGTGTTCCAATTGGCGCTCAAAGTTGGCTGGCTCAATCAAGTCGGCGTAGACGCAAAAAATCCCAATCAACCGGTCTACGCTTTCTTTCATGCCACTTTTGAGGAATATTTTGCAGCGCTGGCGAGGCTCCAGCAGGGAGCCGCCCAAGGGGCGAACGCCGATTGGCATTTTTTCCTCAACCACGTTCCCGACAACCCCGCGCAAGGCACTTACCGCATTTTTGAGCCGCAGTGGAAGGAGGTGATTTTGCTGTGGTTGGGGCGTGAGGATGTCGAGAGGGAGGAGAAGGAGGAGTTTATGAAAGCGTTGGTGGAATTTGAGGATGGGTGTGGAGGATTTTATTCGTATCGAGCGTATTTCCTTGTGGGGGCTGGGATTGCGGAGTATAAGAATTATCCCAAAGCCGATGAAATAGTGGCACAAATTGTTAAGTGGAGCTTTGGTTATTTCGATAGTGAAAAACAGCAGTGGCGATCTTGCTTCAAAGAAATTGCAGATACAGCTAAGATAGCCCTGAAAGAAACAGATATTCAAAGGAAAACTGTTGCTCTGGTGCAACTAATTCAGCAGTCAGAGAGCGAATATCTCTGCTGGGAAGTTGCTAATCACTTGGCTCAAAATGGTGCAAACTACCCGGAAGTTCTTTCTGCTTTATTGGATTCAATCAGAAAATATCCAAAGGAATTTAGTCTTATAAAAGAAAAAATATTAAGAAAAATTTACTTTCGCAACCAAGAAGCTATTGCAGCGCTAGTAGAGTTAATGAACAGCTCTCAAGATGAATATACTCGCATTATATCAGCATTATGTATAGGAACAATCGACCCTGGCAACCTGCAAGCCGTTGGTGTCCTAGTAGAGTTAATTAACGACTATAAAGATAAAGAAATTTGTAAATTGGCGATATCCTTTTTAGGAGAAATTGGCAATACGAATCAAAGAGCATTTAATACTCTCTTTGATTTAATTAACTCTTCTCAAGATAAAGAAATTTGTCAAAGAGCACTATTTAGTTTAGAAGAGATTGGCACTATAAATCCAAAGGCTGTAGCTGCATTAGTAGATTTATCCAATCACTCTCCTGATGAGGATATCCGTAGTTTAGTTCAAGTTAGTTTTTCAAAAAATAATATTAAAAAAAAGTTTTCATTACCAATCATTTACGGTATGAGAACAATCAGTGATTATCTGATTAAGTTAAAAATGAAATCTCAGGATGAAGAAAAATACAAATTTGCCAAAAGTATTTTAAGAAAATTTGAGTCTGACAACCAAATAGAAGCTGTTGCGCTGGTGGAATTAATCAACAACTCTCAGGATAGAAATATTCAAAAGCCAGCAATAACAATTTTAGGTGAAATAGGCTCAGGTAATCAAAAAGCTATTGATGTGCTAGTTGAGTTAATCAACAATTCTCAGGATGAAAATATCCGTCACTCAGCAGTAGAAAGTTTAGGAAAAATTGACTCAGATAATCCAATAGTCATTGATACCCTAGTTGAGTTAATCAATAACCGTCAGAAGATTTTTTTATTTAGTTCAGTACTAACAAATTTAGGAGAATTTGGCTCAGGCAACCCAAAAGCAGTTGATGCCCTGCTTGAGTTAATAAGAAATTCCAAGAATGAATCTATTTATAGCGAAGCAGAGAGCTTACAGAAGATTTTGATAGAGGATCAGATGGCAAAAGTTGTCATCGCTTTAAAAGCTTCTTTATCAAAAGAGACTTACGAAAACAACTTTGAGCGCTACAAGCATTGCGTTCAACTCATCTGGCACTGCGCCCAAAATATGCCCTACCCAGACTTCTACCAAGCTTGGCATCAGCAAGAATGAGTAGGAAATACAAACTCTAAGTATCTAATGATATTCTCGCCTTTTGAAACACCTGCTCAGCAGTAAATTCCAATCCTTCAAATAGAGAATCTGTAAGTAATTCCTCTCCCATATAAGTCTGGGGTGCTGCATCCGGGTAAAAAACCGTAATGCTTCTAGCTTTACTATCTACCACCCAAACCCGCAGCACCTTAGCGTCTAAATAGTCTTTTGCTTTAGCAGCCATTTGTCCAAAAGTTTGTCCTGGCGAAATGATCTCAATGACCAAATCGGGAGGAACAGGACAAGCTTCGTCTTCATCCCAGTTGGCGGGTAAACGTTCATAAGAAATGTACAATAGATCCGGTGTTGGCACCCAATCTCGCCCGTCACGAGTTAATGTAATTGCCCATTCTGGGCAAACTTCTCCTTGTCCCTCGCACCATTGCCCAATTAAATAAAGAAGGGCGCGGGTTAGTTTGGAGTGAAAAAACTTGGGTGACATTTTAGGAATTGCCTGACCATCAATCAGTTCGTAAGTGATATCTCCGTCGCCTGGGGGAAGATTCAGGAACTGTTGTAAGGTGAGTTGATTGTTGGCTTGGAGTATCATGACGCGAATGAACTGGCGGCTAATTTCATTGTAATTGGGTCATATCTTGCAGCGATCGCCAACCACCCCTAGAGGTTATAAACCCCACAGCGAGTAGCGAAAGTTCTATCAAGAAGATTAAATCTTAGCTAGGGCATGAATTTCAGTCCACTTGAGTGGACTTAAGCTATTAGCCTTAGATTTCAATCTAAGGTGGGCGATAGCGTTTGCGTAGCGCCCCCTTCGGGGCTAGCGCTGCTGCTTTGAGCAGATCGCTTCACAATGATACAATCATCTAAGGTCATTGCATTGCCTGCAATACCTCTCGGATAGTATCCGATGGCACTTCGTCAGTAATCGTCACCACACCAATTTGCGTTGGCAAAATAAACCTGACTTTACCCGCTTTGACTTTCTTGTCTAGTTGCAAAGACTCAATAATTGCTTCAATATCTACACCATCTGGCAACTTCGTTGGTAAACTTGCTTTTTGAATTAGGGCGTCTTGACGTTCAGCTTCTTCCTTTTTCCACATCCCCAGTTTGACAGCAATCTGCCCTGCTGCAACCATACCAATGGCGACTGCTTCACCGTGATTCACAACTCGATAACCTGTTAAACTTTCTACTGCATGCGCAATGGTATGACCGTAGTTGAGAATTGCCCGGAGTCCTGCTTCTTTTTCATCCTTACCGACGACATCTGCTTTGGCTTGACAAGAACGGTTGAGAATGGCTTCAATCAATTCAGCTTTGATGTAGCGTAGTTGATCTAAGCGTTTACTCTCTTCCATTTGGGCAAATAATTCCGCATCCCAAATCACGCCGTACTTAATAACTTCTGCCATCCCAGCACGAAATTCACGAACTGGCAAACTTTTCAGGACTTCTGGATCAATCAAAACCAAGCGCGGTTGATGAAACGCCCCTATCAAGTTTTTGCCTTGGGGATGATTGACACCAGTTTTGCCACCTATCGCTGCATCTACCATTGCCAAGAGTGAAGTTGGCACTTGTACAAAATTAATTCCTCGCAGCCAAGTGGCAGCAGCAAAGCCAGTCATATCGCCAATAACTCCTCCCCCTAAAGCTACCATAGTTGAGGAGCGTTCTATGCGGTTTTCTAGGGCGGTGTCGTAAATTTTCTGTACACAACTGAGGGTTTTGTAGCGTTCACCGGGGCTTAAATTGCAGCTAACAACTTCAAACCCCGCAGCTTCCAGAGATGCTAATACCCTTTGCCCATAATTTTTAAAAATAGTCGGGTTAGAAACCAATAGGACTTTTTTGCCCAGCTTCAGATTGCTCATCATCTCGCCCAGCTGATCTATGCCCCCTGGTGCAATCGCAATCTCATAAGACTGTTCTGGTAGATTTACGTTAATAATTGAAGTCATAACCAAATCCCAAACAAGCGCCCGACGGCTGTATTCTACAGCATTAACACTCCTTATTCCCGATCTCAGACGCTTTCTGGTTCAACTTTTTATATTATCCACTTTCTGAAAACTGGTCAAAAAGGTGGCGTAGCTGAATTTGGGAATGAATTATGGTTGTAGCACGATGTTCAATTTCCTGTAAATCTCTGTAGAGACGTTGCATGCAACGTCTCTACATCAATGGAAATGCGTGAAATTCATATCAAGATTTCAGCAACGCCAAAAAGGTAGCGGTATGGGGCACAGTTATCAATCATCAACTACTTGATAACTGATAACTGATAACTGTTCACTGCTTTAATTCGTAGTCTCCTGAACAACTTGACCTGGAGCGTTAATTTCAACTGACTTGTTACCAGAACCATCAACAGAGATACGGAATAAGCGTTCACCCTCAGACGAGGTATAACTTGTCTGTTGGTCAGAATTTTGAACTTGAACAGGAGCTGCATTCAATTGCAGCTTATTAGTTTTTTTGTCAAAGACATTCATCCGCGTTTGGCTTCCTTGACGAAAAACTCTTATACTGTAGTTTGGTGTTTGGAAGGTCGTGACCGTTGTTTGTGGTGTAATGACTCTGGTAAGGGGTTTCTTGACTGTTTGCGCAGCAACAATACTTGGTTCAAACCCCAATCCACCAATTACCACTAAAGCGGTAGCTAGAAAAGCGTATTTCGTAAGCATAAGTCGTTATTTTATTGTTATAGCCACAATAAATTTGGATTGATTCTAACTATCAAGTCTCTCTTGTTATAGGATAACTTAGCAAAGGTTCAATAAATATTTTTATTGAGTCGTTCATCTGTAAATGATTCAATAATATTTATAAACGATTATGGAGAAACTTCGATGTTTGCTATCATTGCTTACTTACTATTCTTAGGTCTGTTCTTTGGGATCGCTGTTGGGTTACTTTTCGGTCTTCGTGCTATTAAGCTGATTTAATTGCTCTGTTGAGTTTCACCTAAAGGCGAGGACAGTTGGGTGCGGGGGAAGCGTCTCCCCGCCCTTGCAAACTGTCCTTCGCAAAGTTTTTTCAGCTTCTTAGCAACTTTGCGTGAGATTTTTATCTAACAACGGCTTCTACAGGTGTTTTAGATTGACCGACAAAAGCAGAACGCGTCTCTAGACCAAGCAAATTTAGCATTTCATGGTCAGCGTTGTATCCGGGACAAGGAGTGGTAACTGTTAACATATGCCCATCGTCACTGGAGAAGATAGAATTGGCTCCTGCCAAAAAGCATAAAGCTTGTTCTACCTGCGAAAGTCTCGCTCTACCTGCACTAAGACGAACATCCGAAGCAGGCATGACAATGCGTGCTGTGGCAATCATTCGCACCACTTCCCAAATAGGAACATCAGGTTGATTTTCTAAGGGCGTGCCCTGAACTTGTGAGAGGATATTTATTGGTACTGACTCTGGATGTGGATGCAAAGTTCCCAGAGTGTGCAACATAGATACGCGGTCATCTACGCTTTCGCCTAAGCCGAGAATACCGCCGGAGCATACAGTTACATTTGTTTGCCGGACGTTGTTAATTGTGTTGAGGCGATCGCCATAAGTTCTCGTTGTAATGATAGTACTGTAGTACTCCTCGGAAGTATCCAAATTATGGTTATAGGCATAAAGCCCTGCTTCTTCCAAGCGCTTGGCTTGTGCTTGAGTGAGCATGCCTAAGGTGCAGCATACCTCTAAACCCAATGCTGTCACCTCTTTTACCATGTCCAACACTTGCTCAAATTGGGAGTTATCGCGCACCTCTCGCCAAGCAGCACCCATGCAGACACGACTTACCCCACTTTCTTTTGCTTGTTGGGCAATACCAACAACTGTTTCTTTTTCTAAGAGTGCTTGTGCCTTTACCTCTGTTTTGTAGCGGGAGGACTGGGCACAGTAGCTACAATCTTCTGGACAACCCCCTGTTTTGATAGATATCAGCTTACAAACTTGTATTTTGCTTGGATCATGAAATTGGCGATGTACGCTAGCCGCTTGATAAATCAGCTCTAGGAGTGGTGTATCATGTATTTTACGTATTTCTGATTCTTGCCAATCGTACCGTATTACTACTGACATTTCTATACTTTAGTTAGATTTGTAGATAATTTTAGCTCTTTCTCAAGTATTAACTAGCTGATGTTCCTCATACAGAAAGCCTCACTACTGTTAAATTATGAAGGGGCACCGATAGCAATGGTAAGCAAATCTTCAGTAGTATATGGAATTGGAATTGCCGAATCTGACGACACAACGCTTGTTATTAAGACTAGCAACAAATCATGATATACCTAAAATCCTCAGGTTTTACACTGAAAATAAAACATGTTTTACTCCATTTTCTGCTCTTTGGTTTGATAACTTCTTTACAGAAGAGTATTGGCTAAATCAGTTAGAAAATAACTATTTAGAATTTATTAACGATATATCATTAAGATTCTTTATTTTTTTTAAAGCTAATCAAAAAAACATTATTGGATTTATCAACTTTTCCAATTTTGTCAGAAGTTCCGCACAGTACTGTAATGTAGGATACGGTCTTGCCGAAGCTGAACAAGGAAAAGGTTATATGACAGAGGCATTGCAAGTAGCGATTGACTATGTATTTCAAGACTTAAATATGCACCGAATTATAGCAAATTATATGCCTCATAATCAGCGTAGTGGGAACGTACTGAGAAAGTTAGGATTTGTTGTAGAAGGCTATGCCAGGGACTATTTATTAATTAATGGAAAATGGCAAGACCACATCCTTACAAGTCTCACTCATCCTAACTGGCGGGCAAATCCATAAGCTTGTACACATCAAATTCAAGCATTTTAATCCCAACTGAGCTACACCCAACAACAATTTTGGATAACTTGGATAAATAGTAATGACTTTGGCTGAAACTGCAAACAACACCCATTCTACCAATCCTTTTCTCAATCTCCACTACGAAAGAGCTGTTGAATCTCTGGGTGAGGATTACTACGATGAAGTCGCCGCAGCAGAATTTCCTCAACATATCTTGCGCTGGCGTAATGATGCACTTTTACACCGCTTAGAACTAAACCCGCAATTGGTAAAAGACGACGACTTTATCTCAGCCTTTGGCAAATTTGAGGAACGAAAACCACTTTTAGCACTGTGTTATCACGGCTATCAATTTGGCGAATACAACCCTTTTTTAGGAGATGGTAGGGGCTTTCTCTACGGACAAGTACGTGGTACTGATGGCGAACTATACGACTTCGGCACCAAAGGTTCCGGTAAAACTCCTTACTCCCGTGGTGGTGATGGTATGCTGACACTCAAGGGCGGAGTACGAGAAGTTCTGGCTGCAGAAATGTTACATCACTTGGGTGTACGCACTTCACGTTGTTTGAGCATGATTGAAACAGGCTTATCCCTTTGGCGAGGTGATGAACCTTCTCCTACTCGTTCTTCGGTGATTGTGAGGATGGGGCGATCGCACATTCGGTTTGGCACTTTTGAACGACTGCATTATTTACGACGCCCAGATTTGACCAAAAAGCTACTAGACCATGTCATTGAGCAGTATTATCGAGATTTCATCACTCAAGAAGATAAGTATGTTCTATTTTATGCCGATTTAGTCAAACGGACAGCAGAACTGGTGGCGCAGTGGATGGCAGCAGGTTTTTGTCATGCAGTGCTCAACACAGATAATATGTCAATAACTGGGGAGAGTTTTGACTACGGTCCTTATGGCTTTATAACCAGTTACCAGCCCTACTTCACTGCTGCCTATTTCGATCATTATCGACGCTACTGTTACATTCATCAACCTGGGATTTGTAAGTGGAATTTAGAAACACTCCAAGACGCCTTAAAAGGTGTTATTGATTACGGTGATATGCAGGCTGGATTGGCTAAATTTGATGAGCATTATCAGAGCGAATACCGCACTTTAATGTTGAAGAAGTTGGGTTTTGAGCAATTGTCACACCCAGAAGCTGATGAACTTTTAAATCTGACTATTCAATTTTTGCAAGGTAGCGAAGTTGGTTATCATCAGTTCTTTTACGAAATGGCTCGCACCTTTTCATTGAAATGGCGAGATGAACCAGGTTTGATTATGGCAGATTCAAATTTTGTACCAGCATCAGGAGTATCAGAAGTTTTTGATAATTGGTGTCTTATTTACCATAAAATGTTAAATAATTTTGAGCCTGAGCAAATAGATAGTATTGCCCAAACTCTAACTCGTCAAAATCCCAAAACTGTGATACATAAACCAGTGATTGAATCAATTTGGCAATCCATTGTTCAGGAAGATAACTGGCAACCTTTTTATGAGTTAATTGAGTGCATTCAGTCTGGAAAATAAAGAGTGAACTGGGGAACATCCCAAATGTGTAAATTTATTTTATTTTGTAGTGGGGGCCGGACAGCCCGCTTCAGCAATAAAGTAGGGAGCATCTTGCTCCCACTACGTATTTATTGCAAAATTGGGATGCTCCCGATGAACTGTCTGTAAGCCAATTGTGCTTAAACAAGTAAGGTATATTGACCGCGCCTTACTTGTTTAAGACATTAGAGTAGACTTATTAGCAGTTGTAACCCAAACAGTAAAAAAAGTTGTTTTTGCCTACAAAAGTGTCAAAGTAGTTTTTGCAAGAAAGATATATACTGTATAGTAAAGCGGATTTTCCTCCTAGAAAACTCGCGTCACAAATATTTGTAAACAAGCGGGCTAGTTGTGAGTGAAGAAGAATTTTCTCGGTGTATCCAAATTCTCCGTCAGCAGATAGAAGCGCTGCAAAGACATATTATGTTAAATCCAAGGCAGCCGCAACAAGTCGCTGAAGCGATGCAGCAAATAGATGCCTCCTTGGACAAGCTGCATGTACTTAGTGAAGAAATACATACTAGCTTAGAAACAATGCAGGTTATTCAGGAACAACTGCTAGAGCAGGATGAGTATCTAGCAGAAGAACGTCAGCGTTATTATGACCTGTTCGAGTTTGCACCCGATGCTTATTTGCTGACAGATACTCAAGCAGTGATTCTCTTAGCTAACCGCGCTGCTGGCGCATTATTCAACGTCTTGCCCAACTTCCTAATTGGCAAACCATTAATCAATTTTGTGCCTGAGGCAGAACGTTGGGTCTTTCGTAACAAATTAAACGAGTTTTCCTCTCTATATTCTTCCGTGCAAGAGTGGGAAATACGTATGTGTCCGCGTAGGAGTCAACCTTTTGACGCTTCACTCTTGGTGGCACCTGTGCGTGACCCTTTTAGAACGCTGGTTTCTCTACGGATAGGCGTGCGTGATATTACTAAGTACAAGGCTGCGAATTTACAACACATCCAATCAGTAGCTGAGTTGCTGCCAGAGGCAGCAACTCAGCTGCTGCCTCTGGCAGCAGCTGTAGAGACTCCTCTTTCGCTTGATGGCTTGCAGGTGCTCTTTGTGGATGATGAAGCGGATGCCCGCGAGTTTATCACGGCAGTGCTGGAGCAACATGGAATTTATGTGACAGCAGTTGTTTCAGTAGCTGAGGCGCTGGAGGTGCTGGAGCGATCATCGCGCCCCGATGTGATACTAAGTGACATCAGGATGCCGGATGAAGATGGCTACGCTTTGATTAAGAAAGTACGGGCACTAGAGGCACAGAAGGGATGGCGAATTCCTGTGGGTGCTATATCAGCTTATCTTGGAGAAGACCGAGCAAAGGCACTATCAGCAGGATTTCAATCGCACTTGCATAAATTGGCAGAGCCAACGGAGTTAATTGCAATGGTGGCACAGCTTGCTGGGCGAGGTTAAATCAGTGAACAGTGGAGCGTAGCGGTTCCTTTTAGGAACTACAGTTAACAGTTGTCAGATGTAATGATAACTAATAAGTGATAACTGATAACTGTTACGAGTACTTTAGCAGATTTTTCCCAGGTCAAAGATGGACAGCTTAACCGAACGCAAGAAAGATGCTCTCGCAATGAATGTGTTTGCAGGCGGTGGCGAGATGGGCGAGTTGATGCGATCGCATGACTGGTCGCAAACCCCACTCGGTCCGGTCGAGAACTGGTCGCCAAGCCTTCGGATTTCCGTCAGCACAATTCTCGCTTCTCGCTTTGGCAGCGTTCTGTTCTGGGGGCGTGACTACATCGAGCTTTACAACGATGCCACAGTTTTTATCCATGCGGTAAAACACCCAAAGGCTCTGGGACAACCTGCTCGTGAGAATTGGGCGGAAATTTGGGATGTGATGGGACCGATGTTCGATCAGGTCATGACCACGGGTGAAGTCTTCTTTGATGAAGACCGCCTTTGGCCCCTCTTTCGCTTTGGCAACCTGGAAGAGAGCTATTTCACGTTCTGCTACAGTCCGGTTCGGGATGAGACGGGTACTATCGTTGCGGTACTCTCTACCGTGACCGAAACGACAAAGCAGGTGATTAGTCAACGTCGCCTGACGATGCTCCGAGAGTTAGCCACAGCCGGAACCGGAGCAAAAACGCTCAGATCAGCCTGTCTCGCCGCCGCCGATACGCTCAACCCTTACGATGTTCCCTTTGCCTTGATTTATCAGGTCAACTTGCAAGGCAACTCGGCAGAACTGGTTGCTTCAACCGGACTTCCGCCAGAGAGTGCCGCTGCACCCCCGACGATCAATCTTACCGAGCATTTGAGCGGCTGGTCGCTGGTTGACGTGCTACAGAGTCGTGAAGCCCAGCTTGTTACTGATGTGGTCGATTGCTTCGGATCGCTCAGCGTCGAACCGTGGGGAGAAAGTCCCCATTCTGCCTTCATTCTCCCCATTCTGTCGGGCAACAAAGAACAGGTGGAATGTCTGCTGGTTGCAGGGATCAGCCCTCGGCTTGAGTTCAATGCCGAATACCGCTCATTCCTCGAACTGGTCGCCCAGCAGGTTGAAAGTTCCATTGCAACGGCTCAAAGCTATGAGCAAGAACGCCAGCGGGCAGAAGCATTGGCAGAACTCGATCGCGCTAAGACAGCCTTTTTCAGCAATGTCAGCCATGAATTTCGCACGCCCCTAACGTTGATACTCAATCCACTTGAGCAAGTCATCGCCCAAACACACAGTTCACTCCTGCCCGAACAGCGCGAACAACTTAATATTGTTCAGCGAAACGCGATGAGGCTGCACAAACTAGTCAATACCTTACTTGACTTCTCCCGAATCGAAGCAGGCAGGATACAGGCAGTCTATGAGCCAACCGATTTAGCTGCATTCACAGCTGATCTTGCGTCAGTTTTCCGTTCAGCTATTGAAACAGCTTCTCTGCAATTGATTGTGGATTGTCCGCCCTTGACCTTTCCGGTGTATGTAGACCGCGAAATGTGGGAGAAAATTGTTCTTAACTTAATCTCCAATGCGTTTAAGTTTACCTTTAAGGGTGAAATTGCCGTTTCATTACACCCAGTAGGTGACAAAGTAGAGCTAAAAATACAAGATACAGGCACAGGCATTGCCCCTGAAGAGTTACCTCGAATTTTTGAGCGCTTTCACCGTGTACGAGGAGTGCAGGTAAGGAGTCATGAAGGGTCGGGCATTGGGCTGGCTTTGGTGCAAGAACTCGTTCACTTACATGGGGGAACTGTGGAGGTAGCGAGTGAGGTGGGTGTGGGAACGACTTTCACAGTAAGCTTGCCCACAGGTTCATCGCACTTGCCAACCGAGCAAATTAGTGATATGGGCACACTGGTATCAACCTCAGTAGGTGCTGCCCCTTACGTGGAAGAAGCACAGCGGTGGATACCGCAAGAGGAGCAGGGGAGCAGGGGAGCACAGGAGAGTGTAGATACTCGTTCATCTGTCTTAGATACTCGAACTACTCGCTCTGCGCGTGTTTTGTTAGTCGATGACAATGCCGATATGCGGGACTATGTAGCGCGTCTGCTCTCGAAGCACTGGCAGGTTAAAGCTGCGAACAATGGAGCTGCTGCACTAGCTGCTGTCGGTGAGCAACCGCCAGATTTGGTGCTAACTGATGTCATGATGCCAGAAATGGACGGTTTTCAATTGCTGAGTGCATTACGTGCTAACCCACAAACAAAAGGTATACCTATTATTCTGCTGTCGGCTCGTGCAGGGGAAGAAGCGGCAATCGAAGGACTGCAAGCGGGGGCTGATGACTACCTAATTAAGCCCTTCTCTGCTCGTGAACTGGTAACTCGCGTTGATTCTCACTTGCAAATGGCACGTCTGCGCTCTGAGTTATCTTCTAATCGCTTCAAAGATGAATTGATCGCAACGGTTACGCACGAACTGCATACTCCCTTGGTTTCTATCCTTGGCTGGACTCGCTTGCTACGTTCAAGCCAGCTTGATCGGACGACTGCAATACGAGCCTTAGACACAATTGAGCGCAGCGCCAAGAATCAGGCGAAGCTTATTGAAGATTTGCTGGATATCTCAACTATTATCTCAGGTAAAGTTTGTTTAAATCGCGAACCAGTTAAACTGACTTTTCTACTTAAAGAAGTTATTAATACAATTTTGCCAGATGCTAAGGCTAAGAATATTCATATTGTAGAACTTTCGGATGCAACATCTGCACAAAGAGATATTTCCGTTTTAGGCGACGACAAGCGTTTGCAGCAAATTATCACAAAGTTGCTTGACAATGCCATCAAATTTACCTCTAAGGGAGGAAGAGTAGAAGTTAGGCTTGATGCTGTTGACCCCTCGGCTAGCCCCGGAGGGGGCGCTGCGCAAACGCTCGGGGTCAATGCTGAGCGAAGTCGAAGCATTGACTCTTGGGCTACTATTCAGGTAAAAGACACAGGTATCGGGATAAGTGCCGATTTTCTCCCACATGTTTTTGAGCGCTTTACTCAGGCGGAAGTCCCTAGTACAGCACGGCGTAAATAAACCAAGTATTAGACAGCTAACACTTTACCCT